>NZ_KV812107.1:0-32122 GCF_001813335.1 Neisseria sp. HMSC055H02
ACAGAACCCGGCTTGCACAGAGCGCCTGAAAGGGCTTTTATCGGGTGTCCAAGATTTTTTTGGGGGGGCAGTCCCGCTTTCAGACGACCCTTAGCAAGATATTTGATGTTTAGCGCACGCGGCAGGAAGTTTCTACACGGTTGCCATACGGATCGGTAAAGCTGAAGAATGCTTCGCCGTTTTTCTCATGCCATTCCGCACCTTTGCCGAACAGGCCGCGGTTGGAAGTGTAGCGCGAGCCGGAACCGGAAACATCGGATGACAATACAGCGCGCTTGTCGTCAAGGCGCAATTCCAACTGATCGTTATTCAAGTTGCGGACATCAACAGACAATCCATTCTCACAAGAGAATGTGCGCAAACGGCGGGACTCTGATGTGCGACGGTTTTCTTCGTAACGTCGCTCTTCACGGCGCATCTCATTACGGTCGTAATTATCATCACGATTGTCGTAACGGCGTTCATGGCGATGCTCGTGGCGGGAACCACGTTCGAAATCATAATCCATGTCGGGTGCAACGCATGCACCAAGGGATAATGCAGCGGCAACAGCCAGTAATACTTTTGATTTCATAAATAAATATCTCCTAAATAGAGGAATTTGTCTGCTAAATGCGCTCTCATGTTATAAACATTTCTACCTCCAAACAAGCGGGATTACGCTAATTTACCCGATATTCCTAAAACCGGTTGTTTGCAGGCAAAAAAGATATTTTTAATGATATTAACCAACATGAGTTTACATGATTGTGAAAAAAAATCCGCACCATTGCCAGATGCGGACAGTCGATCCAACCGGTATTTAACGCTGACGTGCCTTAAAGCGCGGGTTACTCTTACAAATAACGTAAACCTTACCCTTCCTTCGGACTATTTGACAGTCGCGGTGGCGTTTTTTCGCTGTTTTCAGTGAAGATAAAACTTGCATTATTTGTCCTTTCTAAATGAAGACATCATCGATTGGAAACGCTGATTGAACTTGCTCGCACGCCCTTCCGTGTTAACGTTGCGCTGTCTGCCAGTGTACACAGGATGAGATGCAGACGACGTATCCAGCGCGAAAAGCGGGTATTCTTTTCCATCTTTCCAAACCATCGTCTTACCATGCGTCTCCGCACAAGAGCGGATAAGCCAGCCTTCATTTGCACCGCTGTCGAAAAATAAAACAGTACGGTAATTATCAGGATGAATATTCGGTTTCATCAATCAATACTCCATAATTAATATGTTATAATATAACATTATACGCTATTTTAAAAATATCGCAAGTTCCCTCTAAATACCTTTTCATAAAAAAGAAATACGGATAAAGCATTAAACCTTACCCGTACTTTCTTTTTATATATTGTAACGGTTATTCAACAACATAACCTTCTTTGTCCCAATGCGTTTTTTTCACCAGCTGATCATTGGAATAAACCGATTCTGACTTTTTGGCACCATCTTCATACCACTCCAAAACAATACCATTGCGACGACCATTAGAAATGCTGATTTCCGACAAAACACGACCATTTTCGTCCCAACTTAAAATCTCAGTCGGTTTATCGTTGACCATATTCATTTCCATCTTCGGACTGCCGTCCGGATACCATTGCTTCCAATAACCGTTGGCTTTGTCGTGTTTGAACTGGATCTCGCTTTCCTTCACCCCATTACGGTAATATCGCGAACCGGTTCCTTCGCTCAAACCGTTTTGATAAGGCATCACAGCAGATTTCTTACCGTTCGGATACCAGTTTGTCCATTCACCGTTCGGCTTGCTGTTTTTATAAGTCCCTACCATTTTTTTCTGTCCGTTGAAATGCCAAAGCGTCAACGTCCCATTATCTAACACAGGAACAAATACTTTAATTTGCCCTGCAGGAACTTCATACGGATCAGAATATTTCTTCATGGACGGGTAATAAAAATCCTGCGCTTTGGCAATACCTGATTGAACCGTATATTGTCGGACATAAGCAACCGATGACATCGTTGCTGTAATTTTGCCATGTTGATTAAAATAAACAGAATGGGATTGCGCCCATGTTTGAGAAAATACGCCTAAAAGCAGTACGACAGCCAAACTTTTTTGCCAATATTGAATCATTGTCAGATTATCCGGAAACTGGAGCCAATAATATCGCTCCTTAGATTAAATGTGCAGATTGAAGTATTCCGACGACACATCATTGTGTTCGTATCATTATAACTTTCATAGCATGGATTGTTAAACACAATATCCGTGCAGACTGTTGATATAAAAGACAATAACTTCGAAAAATGGTTCAAGTCAATACAAAAGGCATTAATACATCATTTAAAAACAGGTACCTATCATATTTATTAAGATTAAGGATGCTTATAAACTAAGTAAATATTTTCTAATACATAGCAAGCCCCAAAATCCATAAAAACAAACAGCCGCTTCCCTTAGATAAGGAAGCGGCTGTTTATCTAATTAAACTAAGCAAGTGCTTTTTGCAAATCTGCCAATATAGAATTTAATCCGGCTTTAACCTCTTCCGCTTTTGCAGCAGGATGACCGTTTGCATCCAAAGAATCACGGCTGAAGCGGTCGACATAAGGCGCAAAGGTATATTTCAGCTTCAACAGTTTCACCACATCGGAACGGGTGTAACGGTTGCCACCGTAACCGACAACGATACCGTTCTCATGTTGCCACTGGGTAAATTGTGACGGGCTGATTTGCACCAGTTCGCACATTTCGTCCAGCGAGAAATAACGTTTTGCAGGAATAACGGGATTAGCGTTGTTTGTCATAGTAATGCTCCACCATGCCTTTGAGTTTTTGGCTGGCATGGAAAGTGACTACGCGGCGGGCGGTAATCGGTACTTCTTCGCCGGTTTTCGGATTACGGCCGGGACGTTGCGGTTTGTCGCGCAACTGAAAATTACCGAAACCGGAAATTTTGATTTCTTCGCCGCGTGCCAAAGTGCTGCGGATTTCTTCAAAAAAGAGTTCGACGATTTCTTTGGCATCGTTTTTGGTTACATTGCTGACTTTATCTACCAAAATATCGGCCAATTCAGCTTTAGTTAATGTCATATTATTACCTTCTGTTGTAACAGGTGCAGATTATTACCAATTTCTATTTAAAATTCAAGCGAATATTTATTTTTTAGCTGCGAAGTTGCGCTCCCGCAGCAGTTGCTGCGTCAATCAGTTTTCCGATAACCGGCTCGACTGTTTCATCCGTCAGCGTGTTTTCCATATCCTGCAAAATCACTTTGACCGCCATGCTCTTCATCCCTTCAGGCAGGCCCGTACCGCGATATACGTCAAATACGCTGATTTCCTGTACCAACTTGTTTGCTGCGCCTTTCAATGCGGCCAACAAATCATCATGAGTCATGGTTTCAGGCATAACAAACGCCAAATCCCTGCGCACCGGCTGGAATTTCGATACTGCCTGATAGCGCATTTTTTCGCGTTCCAACACGGCGGCCATATCGATTTCAAATACCAGCGGCGCTTGCGGCAAGTCGTATTTTTGCAGCCATTTCGGATGCAATTCGCCGATAAAACCGATGACCTGGCCGTCTGAAACAATATTGGCGGCGCGGCCTGGATGCAGGGCGGGATGTTCGGTTTTGACGAACTCAACTGCTTTGTTTTTCAACAGATTTTCCACATCCGCCTTGATGTCGTAAAAATCCGCGTTGCGCGTTTTTTCGCCCCATTGTTCGGGCATCGCCGCGCCGTACCACAGGCCGCCGATGCGTTCGTTTTGTACAAACCGGCCGTCTGAACCTTTGCTGAACACGCGGGCAATTTCAAACACGCGCACGCGGTTTTGTTTGCGGTTCAAATTGTTTTGCAGAATTTCCACCAAGCCGCCGATGAGCGTGGAACGCATCACGGCATACTGCGCTGCCAGCGGATTTTGCAGGCGGATGGGATTGGCGTTGGCGGCAAAATCGAGTTCCCACTGCTCGTCAACGAAGGCGTAGCTGACCACTTCGCGGTAACCGCGCGCCGCCATTTCGTTATAAACGGCAAAACGCGGACGGCGGGTTTCGGGCAGCGCCAGCATTTTCAGACGGCCTGACGTATAATCGTCGGGGATATTTTCATAGCCGTAAACGCGGCCGATTTCTTCAATCAAATCGGCCTCGATTTCGATGTCGAAACGGAAGCTCGGCGCAGTAACTCGGAAGCCTTCCGCAGTTTTTTCAGGCTGCAAGCCCAAGTGCTGCAAAATGGTTTCCACCTGTTCGGCGGGAATGTCCACGCCCAACACCGTTTTCAGACGACCCAAACGCAATTCAACCTGCTTGGCTTCGGGCAATTTACCCTGCGCTTCCACCATTTCGCCCGCCGCACCGCCGCAGATTTGCAAAACCAATTCGGTAGCGCGTTCGATGGCATCGGCCTGCAAACGGTAATCCACGCCGCGCTCAAAGCGGAACGATGAATCCGAGCCAAAACCGTATTGGCGCGATTTGCCGGCAATGATTTCAGGCGCAAACCAAGCCGCTTCCAGCACGATATTTTGCGTGTCGTCTGAAACCGCGCTTGCCGCGCCGCCCATCAGACCCGCCAAGCTCAACGCACCTTTTTCATCGGCCACTACCAGCGTGTTTTCAGACAGAGAGACAGTTTTCTCGTTCAGGCATTCCAGCATTTCACCTTCGCGCGCGCGGCGGATGTGCAGGCTGCCTGAAAGTTTGTCGGCATCAAAAACATGCATCGGCTGACCGATTTCCAGCATTACATAATTGCCAATGTCCACCAACGCGGAAATACTGCGGATACCGCTGCGCTCCAAACGCTGCTTCATCCAATCCGGCGTGGCAGCGCGCGCGTTCACGTTTTCAATCACGCGGCTGATAAAGCGGCCGCAATCGGCAGGCGCATCAATCTGCACGGGCTGTTTGCGGCTACCCGTGATTGGCGCGGCATGGATTGCAGGCTGCTTGAACGCGCAACCTGTCAGCGCGGACACTTCACGCGCAATGCCTTTGATGCTCAGGCAGTCGGCACGGTTCGGCGTGATTTTCAGCGTGAACACCGTATCGTCCAAATCCAGATATTCGCGGATGTTTGCACCGACAGGAGCGTCTTTCGACAGAATGTGCAAGCCGTTCACGCCGTCGTCAGGCAGACCGAGTTCGTCGGTGGAACACAACATCCCGTTCGACACCACGCCGCGCATCTTGGTCGGCTTGATTTTGAAATTGCCCGGCAACACCGCACCCGGCAGCGAACACAGCACCTTGATGCCCGCTTTCACATTCGGTGCACCGCACACAATCTGCACCAACTCGCCCGTACCCGCATCGACTTGGGTAACATTCAAACGGTCGGCATCAGGATGTTTTTCAACGGATTTCACTTCGGCAATTACCACGCCTGTAAACACAGGCGCGGCAGTCTCGGCTTCTTCGACTTCCAAGCCGGACATGGTTAACAAATGTTCCAGCTTATCGGCGGAAAGTTCGGTATCGGCTTGGGTTTTCAGCCATGAGTAGGAGAATTGCATGTTATGTTCTCAATCAACTAATTAACTTTTTATCAGATTTTGTTTTCAGACGACCTGTTTGCTTGGGAGTGCAGGCTGCTTTTTAACTTTGTTAGGGCAGTTTCTTTTAGGCAGCCTGCACAATCATTTCGCAAACTGCTTCAAAAAGTTCAAATCGTTATCGAAAAACAGCCGCAAATCATTCACGTTGTAACGCAACATGGCGAAACGATCGAGGCCGATGCCGAAGGCGAAACCGGTGTATTTTTCGGGGTCGATATTCACGTTTTTCAACACGTTGGGATGCACCATGCCGCAGCCGCCGACTTCCAGCCATTTGCCGTTTTCGCCCATGATGTCGATTTCGGCGGACGGCTCGGTGAACGGGAAGAAAGACGGACGGAAACGTACCTGCAAATCATCGCGTTCGAAAAAGCGGCGGATAAAATCGGTGAACACGGCTTTCAAATCGGCGAAGGTTACGCCCTCTTCCACCCACAGGCCTTCGGCTTGATGGAACATGGGTGAGTGCGTAGCATCGCTGTCCACACGGTAAACGCGGCCGGGAGCGATAATACGGATGGGCGGCTCTTTTTTATCGAGCATGTAGCGGATTTGAATCGGGGAAGTGTGCGTACGCAAAACATCGCCGTTTTCAACGTAGAACGTATCCTGCATGGCGCGTGCCGGGTGGTTTGCGGGGATGTTCAGGGCTTGGAAGTTGTGAAAATCGTCTTCGATTTCAGGGCCGTCTGCCACTTCAAAGCCCATACCGTGAAAGAGTTCGACCACGCGCTGCAAAGTCAGGGTTACGGGATGCAGACCGCCGTTTTCCTGCGCGCGTCCGGGCAGGGTAATATCGAGTGCTTCGGCGGCAAGCTGGGCTTGCAGCTTGGCTTCGTTGAGGGCATCGCGTTTATTGTTAAAGGCCGTCTGAAACTGGTTTTTGCACTCATTGATATGCGCACCTATGGTTTTGCGCTCTTCAGGCGACATTTGACCTAAGGTTTTCAGAAGTCCGGTCAACTCGCCGGTTTTACCAAGATAATGGGCTTTGATTTGTTCTAGAGCGTTGAAGTCTTGCGCGGCTTCTACTGCGGCAATACCTTCTGCAACGATACGGTTTACATTTTCCATAGTGGTTTATCGTCTGTCGGTTGATGATGGGTCGTCTGAAACAATGAGGCCGCCTGTATGGTTTGGTGTTGCCAAACTTTTCAGACGACCTTTTATCGTTTACGGCCAATCCGTTTGATAGAATCGGCGTATTTTAGCGCAAATCAATTCAAAAAAATAGACTTTAAAGAAAGAAAATCAATCACATAGACTTTCTTCAAACAAAGAAAAAAGGAAGCCGTAGCTTCCTTTTTAAATTTTTTGGATTAAGCAGCCAAAGCAGCTTTAGCTTTCTCAACCAATTGTGCAAAAGCGGCTTTATCAAATACAGCCAGATCAGCCAATACTTTGCGGTCGATTTCGATAGAGGCGCGTTTCAGACCGTTCATAAATTTGCTGTAAGACAGACCGTTTTCACGAGCACCTGCATTGATACGAACAATCCACAATTGACGGAATTGACGTTTGCGTTGACGACGGTCACGGTATGCGTATTGACCGGCTTTCATTACCGCTTGCTTGGCAACGCGGTATACGTTTTTACGACGGCCGCGGTAACCTTTGGCTAACGCGAAGATTTTTTGGTGACGGGCACGAGCGGTTACACCGCGTTTTACGCGTGGCATATTCTAAACTCCTTAAGCGTAGGGTAACATTTTAGCAACAGAAGCCAAATCGCGATCGTTTACCATAGAGGTACCGCGCAGTTGGCGTTTGTTTTTAGTGGTCTTTTTAGTCAAGATGTGGCGTTTGAACGCATGAGCGCGTTTTACACCGCCGTTACCCAGTACTTTGAAGCGTTTTTTCGCGCTAGACTTGGTTTTCATTTTAGGCATGGGAAAACTCCATTCGTTATTAGATAAGGCATCAGGGGGTTTTAAAACATTGGTTTCAAACACTTGAACCCAAAATGCCACGGTTTTTGCCGCCAATCAAAAGTTTACTCCGAAGCGGCAATCGGAGTAAGCTGAGGATTATAACTTTATTTTTTCTTCGGTGCAATCATCATCACCATTTGACGGCCTTCCATTTTAGGGAAGGATTCGATTTGAGCCACTTCCGCCAAATCCTCTTTCACGCGCTCTAAAAGTTGCGCCCCGAGTTGCTGGTGAGCCATTTCACGACCGCGGAAACGAAGCGTTACTTTGACTTTATCGCCGTCAGCCAAGAAGCGGTTGATGTTGCGCATTTTGATTTGATAATCGCCTTCATCGGTACCCGGACGGAATTTGATTTCCTTAATTTGTACCTGCTTCTGGTTTTTCTTGGCTTCGTCGCGTTTCTTGGCTTGTTGGTATTTATATTTACCGTAATCCATCAGTTTGCATACGGGCGGTTTGGCAGTAGGGGAAATCTCTACCAAATCCACATCCTGCTCTTCGGCCATGGCCAAAGCTTCACGAACCGATACGACACCAAGCTGTTCGCCTGACTCACTGATTAAACGCACTTCTTTGGCGGTAATTTCGCCATTGATTCGTGCTTCGCGTTCTTGAGCGATGATGAATACTCCTATAAAAATTAATGGTTGACGAGGGCGTCCGCGATTTCTTGCTGCAGTTGTGCAATGAAATCATCCAAATCCAAAGAACCCAAGTCTTCTGCTTTGCGGCGCACGGCCACTTTGTTTTCTTGCTTCTCTTTATCGCCGACAACGATTTGATAAGGGAAGCGGTATTGGCTGTTATCACGGATTTTGTAACCGATTTTTTCGTTACGCAAATCCAGCTCTACACGGAAGCCAGCAGCCTGCAATTTGGCAGCCACTTCACGGCAGTAATCCGCTTGATTTTCGGTGATATTCATAATCACCATTTGAACCGGCGCCAACCATAGTGGGAAAGAACCTGCATGGTTTTCAATCAAAATACCGATAAATCGTTCCAAAGAACCCAAAATGGCGCGGTGCAACATTACCGGACGGGCGCGGTCATTGTTTTCGGTTACATATTCTGCATCCAAGCGTTCCGGCAATACAAAGTCCAGTTGCAGCGTACCACACTGCCAAGAACGTCCCAATGCATCTTTAACGTGATATTCGATTTTAGGCCCGTAGAACGCGCCTTCACCCGGCAACTCATCCCATTCCACACCGCAAGCAGTCAATGCTTCGCGCAGACCTTGTTCTGCCTTATCCCACACGTCGTCTGAACCGGCGCGCTTCTCAGGACGCAGTGAAAGTTTGACGGACACATCATGGAAACCGAATTGCTTGTAAATACGAACCAGCAATTCATTGAATGCCCGCGCTTCGCTGACGATTTGATCTTCGGTACAGAAAATATGCGCATCGTCTTGTACAAAACCGCGGACACGCATCAGTCCATGTAATGCACCGCTCGGCTCGTTGCGATGGCAAGAACCAAATTCTGCCAAACGCATTGGCAAATCGCGGTACGAGCGCAGACCGTTATTGAAAATCTGAACATGTCCCGGGCAGTTCATCGGTTTAACCGCGTATTCGCGCTTTTCCGAACTGGTTACGAACATATTGTCTTTATAGTTATCCCAGTGACCGGATTTTTCCCAAAAGGTTTTATCCATAATTTGGGGGGTCTTGACTTCCTTGTAACCGGCGGCATTCAGCTCTTTGCGCATATGCTGCTCGATAGTCTGCCACAAAGCCCAACCTTTGGGATGCCAAAACACCATACCCGGCGCTTCGTCTTGCAGATGGAACAAATCCAGTTGTTTGCCCAATTTGCGGTGGTCGCGTTTTTCTGCTTCTTCGATGCGTTGAATATAGGCTTTCAATTCGTCTTTTGTCGCCCAAGCGGTGCCGTAAATACGTTGCAGCATTTCATTATTGCTGTCGCCGCGCCAGTATGCGCCTGCCAGCTTGGTCAGCTTGAAGTTTTTCAGGAAGCGGGTGTTCGGAACGTGCGGACCGCGGCACATATCGACATATTCCTGATGATGATACATACCCATTGCTTCAACTTCGGGCATATCTTCAATCAGGCGCAGCTTATATTCTTCACCGCGATCTTGGAAAATTTTGATGGTTTCGGCTCGCGGAGTCATGATTTTGATTACATCATAATCCTGAGCAATCAATTCTTTCATACGCGCTTCAATAGCTGCAACATCTTCAGGCGTAAACGGTTTTTCCGTAGCAATATCGTAATAAAAGCCCTCTTCAATGACGGGGCCGATAACCATTTTTGCGTTGGTATAGAGTTGCTTGACCGCATGACCGACAAGGTGGGCGCAAGAGTGGCGGATGATTTCAACGCCTTCTTGGTCTTTCGGGGTAATGATTTGGACGGTTGAATCTTCGGTAATCGGATCGCACGCATCGACCAATTTACCGTTTACCTTACCTGCCACCGTCGCCTTTGCCAAACCTGCTCCGATAGACGCGGCAATCTGTGCCACGGTAACGGGCGATTCGTATTGGCGGACTGAGCCGTCCGGCAAGGTAATGTTCAACATCAAAAAAGCTCCAAAACATTAAAAAATAACGGCATAAATGCCGTTTGGGAAATTTGGTAGGCACGATTGGATTCGAACCAACGACCCCCACCATGTCAAGGTGGTGCTCTAACCAACTGAGCTACGTGCCTGTTTAACAGAGCTCGGATTATAGACGATACTTTGACGCGATGGCAAGCATGAAAACGAGGTTTCAGACGACATTGTCGGAACATTGTGATTTTTTTGAAACATTTTCAACAGTGAACATCTCGAGACGAATAAGGTCGTCTGAAATATTCAAACACCGCTATTACGATGAAAATCCTTTATAATCCCGTTTTTTAGCTCAATCGTTTGACTGCACGGCGGCTTCGCACGCCGTTTTCGACATTATAGATACAACCTATGCTCAAATTTACCTTACACAAAAAAGACGGTCATGCCCGACGCGGCACGCTGGAACTGAACCACGGCAAAATCGAAACGCCCGTATTTATGCCGGTCGGCACTTACGGCTCGGTTAAGGCGATGAATCCGCAAAACCTGCACGACATCAAGGCACAAATTATTTTGGGCAACACTTACCATTTATGGCTGCGTCCCGGTTTGGAAGTCATCGAACAATTCGGCGGCCTGCACGATTTTATCGGCTGGAACAAACCCATCTTGACCGACTCGGGCGGTTTTCAGGTTTTCTCGCTCTCCGACATGCGCAAACTCACTGAAGAAGGCTGTACCTTCCAAAGCCCGATCAACGGCGACAGACTCTTCCTCTCGCCCGAAATCTCCATGAAAATCCAAACCGTACTCAATTCCGACATCGTGATGCAGTTGGACGAATGCACACCCGGCGAAGCAACGCACGAACAGGCGCAAAAATCCCTGCAAATGAGCCTGCGTTGGGCAGAACGCAGCAAAAAAGCCTTTGAAGATTTGAAGAACCCGAATGCCCTATTCGGCATCGTGCAAGGCGCGATGTATGAAGATTTGCGCGAAGAATCGCTGCGCGGCTTGGAACAATTCGACTTCCCCGGCCTTGCCATCGGCGGACTGTCCGTCGGCGAACCCAAGCCCGAAATGTACCGCATGCTGCGCGCCGTCGGACCGATACTGCCCGAACACAAACCGCATTACCTGATGGGCGTCGGCACGCCGGAAGATCTCGTTTACGGCGTGGCGCACGGCGTGGACATGTTCGACTGCGTTATGCCCACCCGCAATGCGCGCAACGGCTGGCTGTTCACCCGTTTCGGCGATTTGAAAATCAAAAACGCCAAACACAAGCTCGACAAACGCCCGATAGACGAAAGCTGCACCTGCTACGCCTGCCAAAACTTCAGCCGCGCCTACCTGCACCATCTGCACCGCGTCGGCGAAATCTTGGGCGCGCAACTCAACACCATCCACAACCTGCATTTCTACCAAGTCATCATGGCGGAAATGCGCGAAGCCATCGAGCAAGGGAAATTTGCCGATTGGCAGGCGCAATTCCATGAAAACCGCGCCCGCGGGGTGGATTGAGATTTCACCACACTTATCGAGGTCGTCTGAAAACACCTATCTTGATTGATCCTTTGCTTTTCAGACGACCTTTTGCACAAACTATCATTCAATATTAAAGAAAGAAACCATGCCCCGTTTCCTGCCAGAGCCTCCCCTCCCCTATACCGAACAAAACCGTACCGCCGTCCTACTGCTTAACCTCGGCACACCGGATGCTCCGACCGCGCAAGCCGTCAAACCTTACCTGCGCGACTTTTTATCCGACCAACGCGTAGTGGAACTGCCGAAGCTGTTGTGGCAACCGATCTTGCGTGGCCTGATACTGACGCTGCGCCCGAAAAAAAGCGCGCACGCCTATGAAAAAATCTGGTTTAAAGACGGCTCACCCTTATTGGTTTATACCGCACGCCAAGCCGAAGCCTTGGGCGAACTACTGCCGGATGTAACCGTCCGCTACGCCATGACTTACGGCAACCCGGGCGTTGACGACGTCTTGGCGGAATTGAAATCGCAAGGCATCGGTAATCTTTTGGTAGTCCCGCTTTATCCGCAATATGCGGCATCAAGCACAGGCGCGGCTTTGGATAAAGTGTTCTTGCAATTACTGCGCCAGCGCAACCAACTCAGCATACGCACAATATCCCGTTTCTACGATGATGCAGGCTATATCGAAGCCATGAAAAAGCAGATTCAGGCATATTGGGCGGAACACGGACGCGGCGAAAAACTGATGCTGAGTTTTCACGGCATACCGCAGAAACAGTACGACGAGGGCGACCCTTATCCCGACGAATGCCACCATACCGCCAAACTGCTTGCCGAAGCCTTGGGACTGGCTGAGCAGGAATATATCGTCTCCTTCCAAAGCCAGTTCGGCAAGGCGAAATGGGTTAAACCGAGTACGCAGGTTCTGTTTGACGAACTGCCGAAACAAGGCATAACGAAATTGGACGTTTTCTGTCCGGGCTTCATGGCAGACTGCTTGGAAACGATGGAAGAAATCGCTTTGATGGGGCGCGAACAATTTCATGCCGCCGGCGGTAAAGAATACCGCTATATCCCCTGCCTGAACGACGGCGCAGAATGGATAGGCGCACTGGCAGATTTGGTGCGGCGCAATTTGCGCGGATGGGTTTGAAGCATCCCCGTTGTTTCTTTGACTTAAATCTAAGGTCGTCTGAAAAGCTTCGGCAGGATAGGTTTTCAGACGACCTTTATTGTATGATTGCCCTATTCCTTTAAAACAAAAACATCCCGACCATCTGCAAGGACAAACCATGAAAACCATCCACATCCTGACACTTGCCGCACTCTCCTGCTTTTCTGCCCCAACCTTCGCCGCCGATGCCGCACAGATGGCGCAAGGGCAGAAAATTTACGAAACCAACTGCGCCGCCTGCCACGGTAAAAAAGGCGAAGGCAGAGGAGCAATGTTCCCGCCCCTGTTCCGTTCCGACTACATCATGAAAAAACCGCAGGTACTGTTGAACAGCATGCTCAAAGGCATCAACGGCCCGATCAAGGTTAACGGCAAACCCTACAACGGCTTCATGCCTGCAACAGCCATCAACGAAGCGGACGTAGCAGCAGTTTCGACCTACATTATGAATGCATTTGATAACGGCGGCGGCACCATCACCGAAAAAGATGTGAAAGCGGCAAAAGGCAAAAAATAACCGCTTCCGCACCCAAGAGGTCGTCTGAAACCATGCTTTCAGACGACCTCTGTTATAATCGCTCCGCTTTGCAACAAATGACTTCCCGATTCCGCCGCCTGAAAGACGGTGTTCCGACCATTAAGGACTTTGATGAATATGTTTACCCAAGCAGCCCAAGAATTGACCACCGTCCGCGACATCCTGCGTTTCGCCGTCAGCCGTTTCAACGATGCCGGTTTGTTTTTCGGGCACGGCTCGGACAACGCACACGACGAAGCGGCCTACCTCATCCTACACACCCTCAACCTGCCGCTGGACACGCTGGAACCTTACCTCGACGCCAAGCTGCTGCAAAGCGAGAAAGAAGAAGTATTGGCAGTGCTGGAACGCCGCGCAGTCGAACACATCCCCGCAGCCTACCTCACCCATCAGGCATGGCAGGGCGATTTCGATTTTTATGTTGACGAACGCGTCATCGTACCGCGCTCGTTTATTTACGAGCTGCTCGGCGACAGCCTTACCCCTTGGATAGAACACCCCGAATTGGTTCACCGCGCATTGGACTTGTGTACCGGCAGCGGCTGCCTCGCCGTCCAAATGGCGCACCACTACCCTGCTGCTGAAATCGACGCCGTTGATTTGAGTTTGGATGCACTGGAAGTGGCCGCCATCAACGTTGAAGATTATGGTTTGGAAGAGCGCATCAACCTGATTCATACCGATTTGTTCGAAGGATTGGAAGGCGCGTACGACTTAATTGTTTCCAACCCGCCTTATGTCGATGCCGAATCGGTCGATATGTTACCCGACGAATACCTGCACGAACCCGAACTCGCCTTGGGCAGCGGCGAAGACGGTTTGGACGCCACCCGCCAAATCCTGCTGCACGCCGCCAAATACCTGAACCCTAAAGGCTTACTGTTGGTCGAAATCGGACACAACCGCGACGTATTGGAAGCCGCCTATCCCGAGCTGCCGTTCACTTGGTTGGAAACCAGCGGCGGCGACGGATTCGTATTCTTGCTGACCCGCGAGCAGCTATTGGGCGAATACTAGCCCGTTCTTTTTCAAGCAGCATTAATATAAAAAGGTCGTCTGAAAACTTTCAGACGACCTTTTTTCAACCATTCAAGCGATTAGCAACATCTTCCGCCGTTTGCACCGCAGCGGCGTTTGCGGCAGTAGTCTTGAAATTGCAGCTCGGTCATGACGGGGGCGTTGGGATTATGTTTGCGTTGTTGTGCAACGTAGTTTTCATAATCGGGCACGCCTGCCATGAGGTTGGCGGTAAGTTTGGCGGTTTTCCACCAAGCGGCGAGTTTACGCTTCACTTTGTGCCTCCGGTTGTTTGCCGTCGCGGTACACCGCCGGAATTTCTTTAGCGGTTGACCAGCCGACTTTGCGTGCTTTCATAGCGGTACGCACGCCGTAGATGGCAACGACGACGACGACGGAGAGGAACAATGCGGTCAGACCGGCATTAATCTGGTCGTTGAAGATGATTTGCGACATTTCGCCGATGTCTTTAGCGGGCGCGAGGACTTCGTTTTTAGCCAATGCTTCGCTGTATTTGCCGGCATGGGCAAGGAAGCTGACGCGCGGGTCGCTGTGGAACAGTTTTTGCAGACCGGCGTAGCAGGTTACAAATAGTACGCCGACGGCAGGAACGAGTGCCACCCAGACATAGCGGTCGCGTTTCATCTTAATCAACACAACGGCACACATAATCAAGGCTACACCTGCCAGCATTTGGTTGGCGATGCCGAACAAAGGCCAGAGCGAGTTGATGCCGCCCAACGGATCGGTCACGCCGGTGTAGAGGAAGTAGCCCCACAATGCCACGGCGAAGAAGGTCGCAATCAGGTTGGCAGGGATGGAGTCGGTGTTGCCGAAAGGTTTGTAGAAAATACTGCCCAAGTCTTGAATCATGAAACGTGCGACGCGGGTACCGGCATCGACGGCGGTCAGGATGAACAAGGCTTCAAACAACAGGGCAAAGTGATACCAGAATGCCATCATGGCTTCGCCCGGAATCAGACGGCTCATGATGTGTGCCATACCGACTGCGAGGGTAGGCGCACCGCCCGCACGGGAAAGGATGGTGTTTTCGCCCACTTCCTTAGCGGTGTGCAACAGGGTTGCGGCATCGACAGGGAATTGCAGCTTGGTGGTAATCACTTCGGCGGCAGTATTGGCATCTGTACCGATCAGAGCGGCAGGGCTGTTCATAGCGAAGTACACGCCGGGATCAAGCGATGCGGCAGCGGCAAGCGCCATAATCGCCACGAAACTTTCCATCAACATACCGCCGTAACCGATCATGCGGACGTGGGTTTCGTTTTCCAGCATTTTCGGCGTGGTACCGGAAGAAATCAGCGCGTGGAAGCCTGAAACCGCACCACAAGCGATGGTAATGAAGAGGAATGGGAACAATGCGCCTGAGAATACCGGGCCGGAACCGTCGATAAAGTGCGTTACGGCAGGCATTTGCAGCGCAGGGCTGACGATGAGGATGCCGATGGCGAGTGCGACAATCGTACCGATTTTCAGGAAGGTAGAGAGATAGTCGCGCGGAGTCAGCAGCAGCCATACCGGCAATACTGATGCTACGAAGCCGTAAATCATAATCGCCCAAGTGAGCTGGAGGCCATCGAGGTCAAACCAGTGACCGATGGAGCTATGCGCCACATTGTCGCCGTAAATGACCGCCAACATCAGCAGGATAAAGCCAACGATGGAAATCTCGCCGATTTTGCCCGGACGGATATAACGGGTGTAAATACCCATAAACAGCGCGATAGGCATGGTGGCGGCAATCGTGAACGTACCCCAAGGGCTGTGAACCAGTGCTTTCACCACAATCAGCGCCAACACCGCCATGATGATGACCATAATCATCAAAATACCGATGGACGCGATCACGCCGGGTACAGTGCCGAGTTCTTGTTTTACGATATCGCCCAAAGATTTACCGTCGCGGCGCATGGAGACGAACAAGACCATCATGTCTTGTACCGCGCCGGCGAACACTACGCCGAAGATAATCCACAGCGTACCCGGCAGATAACCCATTTGCGCAGCCAGTACGGGACCGACCAACGGACCTGCGCCCGCAATTGCGGCAAAGTGGTGTCCGAACAATACGCCTTTGTGTGTCGGTACATAGTCCAAACCGTCATTGTGCCGCTCGGCGGGCGTGAGGCGGTTCGGATCAAGCTGCATCACATATTTGGCGATGTAGAGACTGTAAAAACGGTAAGCGATGCAGTACACCGATACGGCGGCGGTGACCATCCATACCGCGCTGACCTGCTCGCCCCGACTGATGGCCAAAGTGGTAAAGGACGCTACGCCGACCAAAACCACAATGCCCCAAATAAGGAACGTTTTGAGCGATTTCATTGTTTAATCCTTAAAATACAAGAGTGAGAATGTTCGGGTTCTTATTGTTGCGGGGGGACAAACTGCATCCCGAAGCATTTATGGAAGAAAAAAATGAAGCGATGATGGTGCGGGAACCCTGGCTTGAGATAATTAATAAACAAGGGAACCAAAACCCTAGAATGTTAACTATCATCAAGCCTAGCGTAAGGTTAACACAATCCGATAACGTGCGGGCTAGATTTAACTCAAGCAATCGTCATTCATTACGATATTACCGCTTATTTTTTGACAGACTCTTTACAAATGCCATAAAGCCACACTGCCCGGTTGCATATGGCTAAAAGGTTAACGCCACGCCATCCCAATTCAATCAGCCCCATAAACAAAAAGGTCGTCCCTTTCGGGTGGCAATATATAAGGTCGTCTGAAAACCTGTTTTCAGACGACCTCTATCTTTTTTAAAACTCAATAATCTGTTTCAAATCAATCCGCTTCCAAAACCACTTTCATGGCTTGGTTTTCGGCGGCGTGTTTGAACACATCATAGGCTTTTTCCAATTCGCTGAATTTGAAACGGTGGGTCAGCATTTTGGTGTAATCGACGGAGCTGCTGGAAATTGCCTTCATCAGCATTTCGGTGGTGTTGGCGTTTACCAGGCCGGTTGTGATGGCGAGGTTTTTAATCCAGAGTTTTTCAAGTTTGAAATCAACGGATTGACCGTGTACGCCGACGACGGCGATATGACCGCCCGGTTTGACGATGTCTTGGCACATATTCCATGTGGCGGGGATGCCGACGGCTTCAATTGCGCAGTCCACGCCGTCTTCACCGACGATGGCAAAGACTTGTTTGGAGACGTCGCCTGAAGCGGGACTGATAGTATGGGTTGCGCCCAACTCTTTCGCCAGTTTCAAACGGTTTTCGTCCATATCGCAAACAATGATGGCGGCGGGACTATACAGTTGGGCGGTCAGCAGGGCAGACATACCGACGGGGCCTGCGCCTGCGATGAAAACGGTGTCGCCGAGTTTGACATCGCCGTATTGCACGCCGATTTCGTGGGCGGTCGGCAAGGCGTCGCTCAACAACAGGGCGACTTCTTCGTTGACGTTGTCGGGCAGCGGAACAAGGCTGTTGTCGGCATAAGGCGTGCGGACGTATTCGGCTTGCGTGCCGTCGATCATGTAGCCCAAAATCCAGCCGCCGTTGCGGCAGTGTGAATAGAGTTGGATTTTACAGTTGTCGCAAGTGCAGCATTTGCTGACGCATGAAATAATGACTTTATCACCGACTTTGATGTTTTTTACAGCCTCGCCGACTTCTTCTACAATACCTATGCCTTCATGGCCGAGAATACGGCCGTCGGCGACTTCGGGGTTTTTGCCTTTCCAAATACCCAAGTCGGTACCGCAAATCGTGGTTTTGACGATTTTCACCACTGCGTCGGTCGGATCGATAATCTGCGGACGGGGTTTTTCTTCAAAACGGATGTCGTTTGCGCCGTGATAAACCATTGCTTTCATGCTGATACTCCTTGCTTGTTGATAAATAATTTCAATACTGCAATAAAGTCTCTTTATATGAGTTATATACCCCTAAAAAAAATAAGTCAATAAGAATTATTTTCACGATGTTATACCATAACATTTTGTTTTCAATATAAATAAAACCACTGATTGATATTAATGAACACACCCATCCCCTTCTCCGAACGGCTCATCCGCTGGCAAAAACAACACGGCAGGCACCACCTGCCTTGGCAGGTCAAAAACCCTTATTGCGTCTGGCTTTCCGAGATCATGCTCCAGCAGACGCAGGTTGCCACCGTGTTGGACTACTATCCGCGTTTCTTGGAAAAATTCCCGACCGTACAAACGCTTGCCGCTGCGCCGCAAGACGAAGTGTTGTCGCTGTGGGCTGGCTTGGGCTATTACAGCCGCGCGCGCAATCTGCACAAAGCCGCGCAACAAGTCGTCGAACAATTCGGCGGTATGTTTCCATCCGAACGCAAAGACTTGGAAACCCTCTGCGGCGTCGGCAGAAGCACCGCCGCCGCCATTTGTGCCTTTGCCTTCAACCGCCGCGAAACTATTTTGGACGGCAACGTCAAACGCGTGCTCTGCCGCGTGTTCGCCCGCGACGGCAATCCGCAGGATAAAAAATTCGAAAACTCGCTCTGGACGCTTGCCGAAAGCCTGCTGCCGTCTGAAAACGCCGATATGCCCGCCTATACGCAAGGCTTGATGGACTTGGGCGCAACCGTGTGCAAACGGACAAAACCCTTGTGCCATCAATGCCCGATGGCGGACATCTGTGAAGCGAAAAAGCAAAACCGCATCGCCGAGCTGCCACGCAAAAAAACCGCCCCCGAAGTGCAAACCCTGCCGCTTTACTGGCTGATTGTCCGCAACCAAGACGGCGCAATCCTGCTGGAAAAACGCCCCGCCAAAGGCATTTGGGGCGGGCTGTATTGCGTGCCGTGTTTTGAAACCCTGAACGAAACATACGTTTGCGCCGAAAAGCTCGGCATTTTTTCAGAGTGCGCAGCCTCCCCGTGGGACGACCTCGAAGAACAACCCGCCCTCACCCACCGCCTGACGCATCGTTTATTGATGATTACGCCGTTTGAAGCGCAAATCATTTCGCCAGACACGCTGCCCCGTTCTGAAAACGCATCAAAAGATAACCGCTTCTGGGTGAAACCCGAAAATTTGGCGGATTACGGTTTGCCCAAACCGCTGGCAGATTATTTGAAACAACGGCAGCAGGCATTGTTTTAAAAATGCTTGAAAATCAGACACACAGCATCCAACTCTAAAACACAATAAACATACCCGCGCGTTATACAAACCCGCCCGCGCCCGCCAGGAATCCCATGCACACACTCCCCCTGCTTACCCAACAGTTCGCCGAACTCCCACCGTTTTTCTATTCCCGCGTTTCCCCTGAGCCGCTGACCGCGCCCTATTGGGTCGCCTTCAACACCGATTTGGCGGCAGAGTTGAATCTGGATACAGATTTTCAGACGACCGCCAACCTTGACTACCTCAGCGGCAACGCCCCGCAATACGCGCCCGCGCCCATTGCCGGTGTTTACAGCGGCCATCAGTTCGGCGTCTATACCCCGCGCCTCGGCGACGGGCGCGCACTCCTGATCGGCGATTCCGTCGATGCCGCGGGACAACGCCAAGAGTGGCAGCTCAAGGGCGCAGGCAAAACGCCCTATTCCCGCTTTGCCGACGGTCGCGCCGTCTTGCGCTCCTCCATCCGCGAATACCTCTGTTCCGAAGCCATGCACGGTCTCGGCATCCCCACGACCCGCGCCCTCGCCCTGTGCGGCAGCGACGACCCCGTTTATCGGGAAACCGTCGAAACTGCCGCTGTCCTGACCCGCATCGCCCCGAGCTTTCTGCGCTTCGGCCATTTCGAATACTTCTATTACACCGGCCGCGAAGCCGAAATCCAACAACTTGCCGACTACCTCATCCGGCATTACTACCCCGGCTGCCGAGATGCCGACAATCCCTACGCCGCCCTGTTGGAACAAATCCGAAACCGCACCGTCGATACCGTCGCCGCATGGCAAAGCGTCGGCTTCTGCCACGGCGTAATGAATACCGACAACATGTCTGCACTGGGACTCACCATAGACTACGGCCCCTTCGGCTTCCTCGACGACTACGACCGCCGCCACGTCTGCAACCACTCCGACACCCAAGGCCGCTACGCCTACAATGCCCAGCCCTTCGTCGCCCATTGGAATTTCTCTGCCCTCGCCTCCTGCTTCGACACCCTCGTCCCACACGACACCCTTGAGCAACTCATCGACGGCTGGACAGAAGTTTTTCAGACGACCTATTTAGAGAAAATGCGCCGCAAACTCGGTTTGCAGCAAGCAGACAAGAGAGACGACGAAAGCCTTATCTCCGACCTCTTCGCCGCCCTGCAAGATCAAAAAACCGACTTCACCCTGTTTTTCAGGAACCTGTCCGAAGTCAGCAATACACACGGCGACCCCCTCCCGCCCAAACTCGAACAAACCTTCAAAAACGGCGTTCCGCCCGCCTTCATCCGCTGGCTCGGACGCTACCGCCAACGCCTGCGCGCCGAAAACAGCGTTCCCGCCGAACGCGCAATACGCATGAACCTGACCAACCCGCTCTACATCCTGCGCAACTACCTTGCCGAACAAGCCATCGCCCAAGCCAGAAACGGCGACTACCGCGAAATCGAACGCCTGCGCCGCTGCCTCGCCCGTCCCTTTGACGAACAGGCAGAGTTCGCCGACCTTGCCGAACCGCCTCCGGAAGGCAGCATTCCGGTTTGCGTCAGTTGTTCAAGTTGAATGAGATTTCCAACAAGGCAAAGGCGACATCGCCCTATTCGGTCTGTAAGCCCCAAAAAACCAAAGGTCGTCTGAAAACCCAAATCGGTTTTCAGACGACCTTTTGACATTGCCCCAGTCGAAAACAATCGGCTTATTCGGAAATCACCGATGCTGCGGGTTGTAGCGGTTTTCCAAGCGCAGGAACACCCAGCCCAAGAAAGTCGTCATCAAGAGATAAATCAGCGCGACGGTATAGAGCGGTTCTTCATAAACGGAATAGCGGCCGCTAATCGTACTTTGTACATAAGCCAGCTCCGCCACGGCGATAACGGACAACAGCGAGCTGTCTTTCAAAAGCGTAATAAATTCGCTGGCAAGCGGCGGCAGCATACGGCGCAACGCCTGCGGAAGAATCACATAGCGCATCGCCTGCGGATAAGTCAGCCCCAGCGAACGCGCCGCTTCCATCTGACCGCGGTCGATGGACTGGATGCCCGCGCGGAAAATCTCGCAGATATACGCGCCGGAGTTGGCAATCAAGGCAAGCGAACCGGCAATCAGCGCGCCGTAAGAGCGTCGGATTTCCACCGCCTCGTCGCCGTTGATCAGCAAACCGTCGGTAGGATGGACGAAAAACGGGAACCAAACGTAAGACCAAATCACAATCTGCACAAACAGCGGCGTACCACGGAACAGCGTTACATACAGCAGCGAAACCTTACGCAAAACCCAAGCCAGCGCGCGCATGGGCGCACCCGCCTTTTCCAGATTAATCAAGCGCGCCAACGCGAGCAGCAGACCCAATACGGAGCCGCCCGCCGTCGCCACTACGGTCAAGCCCAGCGTCGTCAGCGCGCCGTAGAAAAACATCCAGCGGTATTCGTAAATAATGTCAAACCGAAAATCCATACTCGTCCGCCTGTCTAAAACTCCGGGAAACGGTTTGCGGCAGCCGCCCGATTCCCGAACATTGGAAAAATGAAACTCGATATTTTACAAGAAAATACATTCTTTGAATGCCTTTTTGTTAAATTAATCGGGTTGCCGTCCGTTTTTTACATTTCCCCGCCCGTAGTACCTATCCGCCCATTGTCACTCCTAAATCCGTTTTCCTCTGAAAAAACAACGCCAAACAATCCCGATATGCCGCCGTAAAATTGACCGTCTCGACAAAAAAGCGGATAATCCGCCCATTCTTAAAACACCTTTTCAGACGACCTTTCCCCGTGATTCAAAAGGTCGTCTGAAACCTTTTATAAAGCTCAAACATGAAAGCACCCGAACTCCTCCTTCCCGCCGGCGGCCTCGAACGTATGCGCGCCGCCTACGACTACGGCGCAGACGCCGTTTATGCCGGCAGCCCGCGTTACTCCCTGCGCGCCCGCAACAACGAATTTGCCAAACTCGACGTCCTCGAGCAAGGCATTAAAGAAGCGCACGAGCGCAACAAAAAATTCTTTTTGACCGTCAACACCCTGCCGCACAACTCCAAGCTCAAAACCTTCGTCGCCGACATGGAGCCGCTGATTGCCATGAAACCCGACGCGCTGATTATGGCGGATCCGGGTTTGATTATGACCGTGCGCGAAAAATGGCCGGAGATGCCAATCCACCTTTCCGTACAGGCCAACACCACCAACTATTGGGGCGTGAAATTCTGGCAGAACATCGGCGTCGAGCGCATCATCCTGTCGCGCGAATTGAGCATGGAAGAAATCGCCGAAATCCGCCAAGAATGCCCCGACATCGAACTTGAAGTCTTCATCCACGGCGCATTGTGCATCGCTTATTCGGGCCGTTGCCTGTTGTCGGGCTATTTCAACCACCGCGACCCCAACCAAGGCACCTGCACCAACTCCTGCCGCTGGGATTACAAAGTCCACAACGCCACTGAAAGCGATGCGGGCGACGCCCAGCTTCTGCAAGGTTTCAACTTTGAAAAAGCCCAAGAAGAAGCCAACCAAAACTTCGAAGGCATCAACGGTCAGAAACGCCACCCTTACGCCGACAAAGTCTTCCTGATTGAAGAGTCCAACCGCCCGGGCGAGATGATGCCGATTATGGAAGACGAACACGGCACCTACATCATGAATTCCAAAGACCTTCGCGGTATCGAAGTCGTCGAAAAACTCGCCAAAATCGGCGTGGACAGCCTCAAAGTCGAAGGCCGCACCAAGTCGCTCTACTACGTCGCCCGCGTCGCCCAGTCCTACCGCAAAGCGATTGACGACGCCGTCGCAGGCCGTCCGTTTGACTACGGTTTGCTGAGCGAACTTGAAGGCCTCGCTAACCGCGGCTACACCAGCGGCTTCCTCGAACGCCACCAAACCCAAGACTATCAAAACTACCTCAGCGGCCATTCCACCGCCAAACAAAGCCAATACGTCGGCCACGTTACCGAAATCGACGCCGAAGGCTGGGCAACGGTGGAAGTCAAAAACCGCTTCGCCGTCGGCGACACTTTGGAAATCATCCATCCCGAAGGCAACCAAACCATTACGCTGGAACAAATGACCCGCAAAGGCGCAGCCGTCGAAGTCGCCCCGGGCAACGGCATCCAAGTCAAAATCCCGAATATGCAGGGCAAAGAAAAAGCCTTGCTGGCGCGGGTCATCAAATAATCATGAGGTCGTCTGAAAATTTTCAGACGACCTTTTGCCTTTTCCGACTCCAATCCCTTCTCAGCAATCTATAAATGAACGGCTTTAATATTGAATAAACGGTTGTAAAATAACTCTGAATATTAATATATTCTTAATTTCTTCATGTTGATTTAAAAGTACAATTTGGCCTAGTAGAGACTAATTAATAAAATGCAGGCATTTTTCAAAACTTAACAAATAAGTACAACTCATTGATTGTCAGATAAATTGGTTGAATCATTTATTGCAATTCAACATTTCCATAACTTGCGCCATACTTGCCAACAAACAAATTCTCAGTTAATGTTTTGTGTAAGCGGTTACATCCGTGAGTATTCTATTAATCAATAACATAGGATGGTATAGCCATGAATGAAGATATTATCAAAGGCAAATGGGCACAGCTCAAAGGTAAAGCTAAAGAAAAATGGGGCGAATTGACCAACGATGATTTGGATGTGATCGAAGGCAAACGCGACCAATTGGCCGGTAAAATCCAAGAACGTTACGGCCGTTCAAAAGAAGAAGCCGAAAAAGAAGTTGATGACTGGCTGAACGAAAATTAATATCAAACCCCACTAACACTAAAAAACGGTCGGGGATTTCTCCCTTGACCGTTTTATCATTGAAAATCCGAAAGGAATAATTATGCTACATTATGCAGTAGTCTTCTTCGTCATTGCCATCATTGCAGCCTTCCTTGGTTTTGGCGGCATTGCAGGCAGCGCGGCAGGTATCGCTAAAATCCTGTTTATCTGTTTCTTGGTTTTAGCTGTGTTGTCTTTGATTTTTGGCAAAAGAAGATAATCAAAACCTAATAATTTAAACAATAAAGTAAAATAGTAAACAATTTTTTTACGAAATATTTTATTGTTTACCAAAACAAAGGTCGTCTGAAATTTCAGACGACCTTTCTTCATGTCAAACCTTAATCTTCATACGCTTCCATCGGCGGGCAGGTGCAGACCAGATTCCGGTCGCCGTACACGTCGTCCACGCGGTTGACGCTCGGCCAGAATTTGTTTTCGCGCACGAAGGGCAGCGGGAAGACTGCTTCTTCGCGGGAATACGGATGCGCCCATTCGCCGGTTACGTCGGCGGCGGTGTGCGGGGCGTTGACCAGCGGGTTGTCGTCTTTCGGCCATTCGCCGCGTTCGACTTTCAACACTTCCTGTTTGATTTGTTTCAGGGCGGCGATGAAGCGGTCGAGTTCGGCTTTACTCTCGCTTTCGGTCGGCTCGATCATCAGCGTGCCGGCAACGGGGAAGGAGACGGTCGGGGCGTGGAAGCCGTAGTCCATCAGGCGTTTGGCGATGTCGGTTTCGGTGATGCCGCTTTCGGCTTTGAGCGGGCGCAAATCGACGATGCATTCATGCGCGACGCGGCCGTTTTTGCCTGTGTAGAGAACGGGATAGTCTTCGCTCAGGCGTTTGGCGACGTAGTTGGCGTTGAGCAATGCCCAGCGCGTTGCCTGCTCCATGCCTTGTTTGCCCATCATGGTCAGGTACATCCAGGTAATCGGCAGGATGGACGCGGAACCGAAGGCAGCAGCAGCAACGGCGGTTTGCCCGGCACTGGCGCTGTGCGTGTCGGTTAACACATGGCCTGGGGCAAACGGGGCGAGGTGGGCTTTCAGGCCGATGGGGCCCATGCCCGGGCCGCCGCCGCCGTGAGGGATGCAGAAGGTCTTGTGCAGGTTCATGTGCAACACGTCCGCGCCGACTTCGGCGGGCTGCATGATGCCGATTTGGGCGTTGAGGTTGGCGCCGTCCATGTAAACCTGTCCGCCGTTTTCATGGATGATGCGGCAGATGTCGCGGATGCCTTCTTCGTACACGCCGTGGGTGGACGGGTAGGTAATCATGATGGCGGACAAGGCGTCGCGGTGTTGCTCGGCTTTGGCTTTCAAATCGTCGATGTTGACGTTGCCGTGTTCGTCGGTATCGACGACGACGACTTTCAAACCGAGCATGGCGGCGGTGGCGGGGTTGGTGCCGTGGGCGGACTTGGGAATCAGGCAGATGTCGCGGTGTGCTTCGCCTTGGGCTTCCTGATAGCGGCGGATGGCAAGCATACCGCTGTATTCGCCCTGCGCGCCGGAGTTGGGCTGGAAGGAAATCGCGTCAAAGCCGGTGATGGCTTTCAGGCTGTTTTCCATGTCGGTCAGGAGTTCGCGGTAGCCTGCGGTTTGGGTTTCGGGGGCGTAGGGGTGGATGTCGGAAAACTCCGCCCAAGTAATCGGCAGCATTTCAGCGGTGGCGTTGAGCTTCATGGTGCAACTGCCCAGCGAAATCATGCTGCGGTTCATCGCCAAGTCGCGGTCTTCGAGCTTTTTCAGATAGCGCAGCATTTCGTGTTCGGTGTGGTAACGGTTGAACACGGGATGTTGCAAGATATTGTCTTGGCGCAGGAATTCGGTTTTCAGACGACCTTTGACGTCGTCTGAAAGCGTGAAGGTGTTGTTGCCGGTAAAGGCGTAGTACAACACGGCAAGGTCTTCGCGCACGGATGTTTCGTGGAAGGCGGCGGCGATTTGGGTGTCGCTGACGCGGCGCAGGTTGTAGCCCAGCTCCAAAGCGGTTTGGAACGCTTTGTCCGCTTTTTCTTTACTGCCGAAATCGACGGTAACGGTATCGAAGAAGACTTCGTGAACCACTTTCAGGCCATCTGAAACCAGCGCGTCGGCAAAGGCGGAAGCCAGCGCGTGAATGCGGTTGGCGATGCGTTTCACGCCTTCGGGGCCGTGATAAACGGCGTACATACCCGCCAAGTTCGCCAGCAATGCCTGCGCGGTACAAATATTGGACGTGGCTTTTTCGCGGCGGATGTGTTGTTCGCGGGTGGACAACGCCATGCGCAGCGCGGGTTTGCCCGATGCGTCTTTGGATACGCCGATGATGCGGCCCGGGGCGGAGCGTTTGAACTCGTCTTTAAACGCGAAATAAGCGGCGTGCGGCCCGCCGAAACCCATCGGTACGCCGAAGCGTTGCGTGTTGCCCAACGCGATGTCCGCGCCCAATTCGGCAGGCGATTTCAGCAAGACTAAGCTCATGATGTCGGCGGCAACGGCAACAATCGTGCCTTTGGTTTTCAGACGACCTATAACGCTTTGCAAGTCTTGCACGTCGCCGTCTTTACCGACGTATTGGAACAGCGCGCCGAAGTATTCGCCTTCATCCGCTTTGGCAAAATCGCCGACCACCAGCTCGAAGCCGAAATATTTAGCACGGGTTTTCATCACGTCCAAAGTCTGCGGATAGACGCGCTCGTCCACAAAGAAACGTTCGGATTTCACCTTGCCCACGCGTTGCGCCATCGCCATCGCTTCGGCGGCAGCGGTTGCCTCGTCCAGCAAAGACGCGCCCGCCACGGGAAAACCGGTCAAATCGATACACACCTGCTGGAAGTTCAGCAACGCTTCCAAACGCCCCTGTGCGATTTCCGCCTGATACGGCGTGTAGGCGGTGTACCAGCCCGGATTTTCCAATACGTTGCGCAAAATCACGTTCGGCACGCGGGTCGGGTAATAGCCCAAGCCGATATAGGATTTGTTGATCACGTTTTTCGCCGCAATGGCTTTCAGCTTCGCCAAAGCGTCCGCCTCGGTCAGGGCTTCGGGCAGTTCGGGTTCGGACGGCATACGGATGCTTTGCGGCACGGTGTTGCCGACAAAATCGTCCATGCTCTTCTCGCCGAGCGCTTCCAAAAGCGCAGCCTCGTCGCCGAAACTCAAATGACGCGCGGCAAATTCGTTGGGGTTGAACAGTTCGGATAGTTTCATTTCTACTCCTTTTTTGTTGTAGGAATCTGCCGCGAAGGCAGGTGTTTTGATGTTTCAGACGACGTTTGGATTCGGGAGGTCGTCTGAAAACATTTATTTAAAAATAAATACGGTAAGTGATATTAAAAACCCGTTTTCAGACGACCTCTGCCCATTTCGGGCGGCATTCTAAAACTTCTTGATAAACCGGACAGCTTTCAATATGCACGCCGGGCAGGTAGCCGGTACTCATTAAAAATTCGCCGACGATTTCGCCGCCGACAAATTTGAAATGCTTTTTAAAGAGCTTCACCCACCCGTCTTTGTCGAGCGGATGGTGTGCATCCAGCCAGTTTTTGAATGAGCCGTATTCCTGCTGTATCTTTTTGATTTGCCGTGCGTTATAAATCGCAGCATTGATTTTCAAGCGGTTGCGGACGATGCCTGCGTCGGCAAGCAGGCGTTCGATGTCGGCTTCGTCAAACGCGGCGACAGTGTCAATGTCGAAATTTTTAAATGCAGCCCGAAACGCCTGCTGCTTCTTCAGCATCAATGTCCAGCTCAAACCCGCCTGATTGATTTCCAACACCAGCCGTCCGAACAACTCATTGTCGTCTGAAATCGGAAAACCGTATTGCTTATCGTGGTAATGTTTGTTCGGATTGTCCGTATCGTTTGGGAGGGCGGCAACAAATTCGCAGTAATTCATGTTTTATCGGTCAAGCGAAACAAAGGTCGTCTGAAAACCTAAAACGGGGTTTCAGACGACCTTTCAAAATCAAAACGCGGCAATATGCCTGCCGCGCCATTTTAAAATCAATCCACTTCACCCGCGTATTGTTCGGCGGTCAGCAGGCCGTCGTAGTCGGCAGGGTTGGCAGGTTTGATTTTGAAGAACCAGCCTGCGCCGTAAGGGTCGCTGTTGGCGGTTTCCGGCGCGCCGGGCAAATCTTCGTTGACGGCAACGACTTCGCCTGCAATCGGCGCGTACACGTCAGACGCGGCTTTCACAGACTCAACCACACCGGCTTGTTCTTCAGCGGCAAGGTTCGCGCCGACTTCGGGCAGCTCGACGAACACGATGTCGCCCAACAACTCTTGCGCGTGGTGGGTAATGCCGACGGTGATGGTACCGTCTTCTTCAAGGCGCAGCCATTCGTGGCTGGCAACGTATTTCAGTTCGGCTGGGATGTTGTTGCTCATGGTTTGATTCTCCATTGGTTTTGGTTTAAAACTAGACTAGAAAGGATACTGCTAACCTACTTGAAACTGAAACACTGCTCAATAGTTTTTTAGTAAGGAATATATTGCCTATCCAAAGGTTGAAGAACATCTGCTTTTAACACTAAACATTTTTGAGAAGCAATCAGCAACTCTTTTTCAGTATGCTTCCCGTAAAACTCTACAGACCTAGGACAAAACACTTTTACCTCGCCCAAATTCCACGCCATATAACCATACAACGCATTCTTTTGGAGTTTATTTTTCGGCTGAGCGCATTTATTTTTTTCTTCATCAAAATCTATGCCTTCAAAAGGCACTTCTCTCGTGAAGTTTTTTTTAATATATTCCATCCCTTCGGTTGTGATGCCGTTTACTCCAACTCCCTGAAATCCAACATCTTCTCTTCTTGGATAATTATTGTTTATCATATACCATCCAGAATCTTTTGGCATTTCTATAAATCTAATGGGATACAAAAACCTTTGAGGTAAGTCATTTGCAACAACAGCAATTGCTACCAAATAAAAAAAGCAAAAAAACAGAGGTAAAACATAGTAACTAATTTTATTTAAAATTTTATCTTTACCATCGTTCAATAGCATCACTGCAACGAAAGAGTTAGCTATAACTAGAAATGTTGAACATACTAAAAAAAACCACTGGTAACTTTCATCCCCAATCCAATTTGCAGCAATAGGCAAAACCGCGATTATAAATAAAATAAAGTTAAATAAAGAAACAAGTGTAAAAAATGAAACAAGGTCTCCCAATGAATTAGACGTATATATTCCCTTTACTATTTTGAGTTTATATTTTTTTCTACCTGAATACCAGCAAAAAAAGAAGATTATGGCTGGTAAAAGAACAGAAAGTACCAAAATTACAAGTAGAAAAACCATTCCCCAAATACTGCGCTGCCATTCTTTTGATGCACAGAAAGCAACGAAAATAAACACCCAAAAGCCAATTATAGGGATGATACTCGACTGCCAAAATACAAGACGATCCTTTCTATTTCTTATTAGAACACCATTGTCATTCGCAATAGCAGATAATAAAAACGGAGCAAAAAGAGATATATAGAAAAATAAACCAATAAACCCAAATATAATTAATATTGCTATGGCGCTGTACGGTTGACTTATTACGTTTGTAAAAATACCTAACTGATTAATATTTTTAAGATATTTATAAACCACTACAAAACCAAATATTACACCCAAGCTGATACTCAGTTTTATAATATTTAGAATAATATCTAAAACTTTATCAAGTTTATCTATTTTTACGTCTGTTACATCAAAAAAATCCATCCAACAAATTCTCTTTATCAGTTTTCAGACGACCTTGCCTATTCAAAAGTCGTCTGAGAACAAGTGAAGCGAGTTTTACTAAAATAAATATAATGTTTTTTTTTGCCAACTATATTCAGTCAAACTGCTTTTGTCCGTTGCGTACAAACGGCAGCTTCAATACGCGCACGTCCACCTCTTTGCCGCGTATCAGCACTTTGGCGGTATCGCCGTCAAAATCTTTCGGAACGCGGGCGATGGCGATGGATTGTTTCAGGCTGGGCGAGAATACGCCGCTGGTGGTTTCGCCTTTGCCTTTGTCGGTCAACACTTCCATATGCGCGCGCAGGATGCCGCCTTTGTCGAGCAGCAAACCGACTTGTTTGACGGCAACGCCTTTTTCTTTCAATGCCAGCAAAGCGGCTTTGCCGACGAAATCGCGGTTTTCGTCTTTCAAATCAACGGTCCAGCCCATGCCTGCTTCGAGCGGGCTGGTGTCGTCGTCCATATCGTTGCCGTAGAGGTTCATGCCGGCTTCCATGCGCAGGGTGTCGCGCGCGCCGAGGCCGCAGGGCTGTACGCCGGCTTGTTGCAGGGCTTTGAAAAATGCGACGGCTTCGGTGCCGGGCAGGATGACTTCGACGCCGTCTTCGCCGGTGTAGCCGGTGCGGGCGACAAACCAGTCGTTGCCCAAATCCGCGCCTTGGAACGGTTTGAGGCTGTGGACGACATCCGCCCATTCGGGTTTGACGGTCAGGAGTTTTTCGATGGCTTTAGGACCTTGTACGGCAAGCATACCGAGGTCGTAGCGCGGATTGAAGGCGACGCCGAATTCTTGTCCGACTTTGTGGAATTGGGCGGTGTCTTTTTCGCGGGTCGCGCCGTTGGACACGATGCGGTATTGGGTTTCGGCTTCGTTGGTGCGGTAAACGATCAAGTCGTCAATCACGCCGCCGTTGTCGTTGAGCAGCGCGGAATAAAGGGCTTTGCCGACGAAGGCGAGTTTGGCAACGTCGTTGGCAATCAGTTTGCGGAAAAAGGCTTTGGCGTTCGCTCCGGCGACATCGGTAACGAGCATATGGGATACGTCGAACATACCTGCGTCGGTGCGCACGGCTTCGTGTTCGGCGATTTGCGAACCATAATGGATGGGCAGCTCCCAGCCGGCAAAATCGACCAGCTTCGCGCCTGCATCTTGATGGGCTTGGTGAAACGGGGTGGTTTTCAGGGCAGTCATTCTCAGCTTCTCCGGATTTATTGTTCAGATGCCGTCCGCACAAGATGCGCGGAAGACCCTATCTGTCCTTGAACCTGAGATTTTCGGCCGTATCCGCTTGATGGGCAAACCAGTCTGCTCACTGCTTTGCGCGGTTGTCTGAATGGTGGTTCAGACGGCCTTCTCCCCTTCGGTGGGTGCGAACGCACCGCTCTCCAGATGTTTTATTTCAATGTGCGGTCCCTGTTGCCTGAGCGATTTAAGGGCATCTGCGCCTTCGGCGGCTACATGTAACCTGATGTAGCTCTCTCCTGCACATGCCCCGATTATGGCTTGAAAAGGCGGTTTGGGCAAGCCGTCCCTTTGAAATAAAACCGTTGTGAAAATCTCCAAAATTACAAATCATTTAACACAGATTATACCGACAAACCACCCGCCATTAGAGGATAATATGTTAAAAACAACTTATTTAGGATATAATGCCACCAACTTAACCAACTGACCCGGCAAAAGGGTTCGGAGAAAGAATGCAAATGACCCAGCAGATTACTTTGGATAAAACCGATTTGAAAATTTTACAGGTTTTACAGGAAAACGGACGTTTGACCAATGTCGAGCTGGCGGAACGTATCTCCCTCCCCCCCTCGCCCTGCCTGCGCCGCCTCAAACAACTGGAAGACGCAGGCATCATCCGCCGCTATGCCGCCCTACTCTCTCCCGCAGCCGTCGATTTGGGCTTACAGGCGTTTATCCGCGTTTCCATCAGCAAGGCAAAAGATGCGCGCGAAGACTTTGCGCAATCGGTACAAGGATGGCCGGAAGTATTGAGCTGCTTCGCCCTCACCGGTGAAACCGACTACCTGCTCCACGCATTTTTCACCGATATGAATGCTTTTTCCCATTTCGTCTTGGATACACTCCTTTCCCACCACGGCGTACAGGACGCGCAATCAAGCTTCGTATTGAAAGAAATCAAAACCACTACCTCCCTGCCGCTTTCGCATTTGGTACGGGAATAGGCAGAGTCTTCAAAAAAGGTCGTCTGAAACCTGATCCTTAGGTTTCAGACGACCTTTTTACCGTACTATAGTGGATTAAATTTAAATCAGGACAA
>NZ_KV812107.1:32222-35492 GCF_001813335.1 Neisseria sp. HMSC055H02
AGGCAACGCCGTACCGGTTTAAAGTTAATCTACTATATTTTCACAACAAACTACACGCTACCGTCGTAAATTGCTTAGGAAATTACAGAAACGCCAATTAAGCAATACTTATTCCTCCATTCATGTGCAGACTCAGTAGCCTGTATTTTTTCGACCCCGCTATTTTCCCGACAGCAAAAGGTCGTCTGAAATCTTTTTCAGACGACCTTTCGGGTTTTATGGGGAACCGGCTTTATTTTGCGCCGTAATTGGGTTGCAGCAGGGCGCAGGGTTGGCGTTCCCTGCGGCTGCGGCGGCTGCGTCCGGCGATGGTGCCGCAGGCGGCGCCGGGATCGGTTTTGTCGGCTTTTTGGGATTTGTCGCCGCGCTCGTTACGGTCATTGCGTTCGCTGCGGTTGTTCCTTTCGGAGCGGTTTCTGTCGCTGCCGCGGCTGCGGGTCGGAGCGGCTTGGGTGTCTTCGGCTGCATCGCCGTCGGCGTCACTTCCCCACCAGTTCGGCTCGAAGCCTTCGATGCGTTCGACTGCCAAGTCGTTGCCGGTCAGCTCCTTGATGGCTTCAAACATTTTTTGCTCGGTTTTGTCCATCAGGGAAATGGCGACGCCGTCCGCGCCTGCCCTGCCGGTGCGTCCGATGCGGTGGACGTAGTCTTCGGGCTGGGTCGGCAGTTCGTAGTTGATGACGAAGGGCAGCTCGGCGATGTCCAGACCGCGTGCGGCGACGTCGGTGGCGACGAGGACGCGCAGGCTGCCTTCTTTGAAGGCGTTGAGGGTTTCGAGGCGGCTTTGCTGGGATTTGTCGCCGTGGATGGATTGGGCGGAGAGGTTGCGGCGCACGAGGTCGCGGGTCACTTGGTCGACGCTTTGTTTGGTTTTACAGAACACGATGACTTGGTTCATCTGCAAATCGACAATCAGCCGCTCTAAAAGATTGCGTTTTTTGAGTGCGTCAACGGCGATGATGTGTTGCTCGACATTGGCGCTGGTGGTGTTTTGCGCGGCGACTTCGACGATTTCGGGCGCGTTCATGAAGTCTTTGGCGAGCTTGCGGATGGGCGGGGCAAACGTTGCGGAAAAGAGCAGGGTTTGGCGTTGCTTGGGCAGCATCTGCATGATTTTGCGGATGTCGTCGATGAAACCCATGTCCAACATGCGGTCGGCTTCGTCGAGGACGACGATTTCGACTTTGTTTAAATTGATGTTTTTTTGTTTGACGTGGTCAAGCAGCCTGCCGACGGTGGCGACGACGATTTCGCAGCCGGCGCGCAGGTCGGCGGTTTGTTTGTCCATGTTGACGCCGCCGAAGAGGACGGTGTGGCGCAGCGGCAGATTTTTGATGTAGCCCTGCACGTTTTGGTCGATTTGGTCGGCGAGTTCGCGCGTCGGGGTCAATACGAGCATACGCACGGGGTGCATCGCGGGCGAGGTGCTGGCGGTGGCGTAGCGTTTGAGGCGTTCCAGACTGGGCAGCATAAAGGCGGCGGTTTTGCCTGTGCCGGTTTGGGCGGCGGCTAGTAAATCATGGCCGGCTAGTGCTTTGGGGATGGCGGCGGCTTGGATGGGCGTCGGGTTTTCGTAACCTTGTTCGGTCAGCGCGGAAACGAGTTCGCTGCCCAGCCCGAGTGAGGCGAATGGATTCATGGCGGTAGCTTTCTGTTCAGACGGGATGCGGCATGCCGCGTGGGGTCGTCTGAAACGGGAGGATGTTTTGATGATGTGTTTTATAGGATGCTGCCGGCAAAGTGTGCGGCCGGTGTACGGCAAACCGCAGAAAAGGAATGTGGTTTCTGCGGTATGGAAAGGTAAGCGGGATTATGCCATAAAACCCCTGCGCCGCCTAACGGCAGGCGGGCGGAGCATGATTGTTCGGCTGTGTTGCCGAGTCGATAAGGGAATTTTTTACATTGCGGTGTCGTTGGCGTTTATGTTCCTTAAATTCATGAAACCGCTTATCATTTTCTGACGGCATTTACTGTCATAGTTCAAACTTATCAAAAACTTTCATATGTAAATGAAACTAAATCGTACTAATGGGACTCTGTTTTGGGACAGACGCAAATTTGCGCTGTAAACCATCAATCACAATAGGAATATACGACATGAAAACTTTATTGATCGCCGTTGCCGCTGCAAGTCTGATGCTGGGTGCCTGCTCTAGCAGCAAAACTTCTGAAGAAGCAAAAACCCCTAGCGTTAGCGTTGAAGAAGCAATTGCTCAATGTCAACAAGCTTCCGGTGCAAACCAAGACCGCGCCGTGTTCGATGCATGTATGAAAGACAAAGGCTACCAACGCAGCGCCGCTGAAGGTGGTGCCGCTGCTTCTGCACCTGCCGCACAATAAGCACAGCCGGGAATTATTGCTGTATCACCCGATCTGTTCGGGGTCATACATCAACAATTTCCGCCATGCTTGCTCCGCCTGATTCCATTCACTCCCGGAAGGTAGGGCGGGCGCAAACGGAAAGGTCGTCTGAAAACTGTTTTCAGACGACCTTTCCGTTTGTTTTATCCGGCGGATTCGGTTATTACAAGGCGCGGTCGAAATACAGCGGCACACCCGATGCTTCGCTCATGCGCAGCAGGTAGTCCATAACCTTCTGCGGCCACTCGACACCGCGCACGACGGTCAGGTTGTGCAATATCGGGAACACCAATATGTCCTCCATGCCGATTTCGCCGTTCAAACCTGCACCGCCTTCGGTCATCAGCGCTTCCAGTTCCGCCAAATCTTCGTTAAGCCGTTGCACATACTGACCGGTTTTCTCCAAATTGGCGGCGAAGCTGCCGATGCTTTTCTCTTTTTTATCCGTGAAATATTTCACCGCTTCCGGCGTTTCAAATTCGGGCAGTCCGAGTTTGATTACGCGCGGCTGGACGAGTTTCAGGTTGTATTCGCCCACCTTGTCCAACCATGCCTGGATTTCGGGGCGGGTTTCATCTTTCAGACGACCCTCGCGGTCAAGATAGCGGACAACGTCCAAACTCTCGCCCATAAACGAACCGTCTTCTTTTTGCAGGATGGGTACTTGCTTCGCGCCGATCATGCCGATCGGCGTTGCCTCGTCGTCGTTTGCCAGCACGACTTCTTCAACGTCCGCGCCAAACAGCCCGGCCGCCATCCGCGCACGCACGCAAAACGGGCAATGGTCGTAAATATACAGCTTCATCGGATACTCCTTTTCAAGTTCATCAAACGGACGAACCATATCATTTAAGGTCGTCTGAAACAACCCGCTTACAGACAATATAGTGGATTAAATTTAAATCAGGA
>NZ_KV812107.1:35592-42397 GCF_001813335.1 Neisseria sp. HMSC055H02
AACGCCGTACCGGTTTAAAGTTAATCCACTCTATCCCGCAAAACAGCCCGCAAATCCCTTTGGCAACCTGTTACAATAAACCTGTTTTTATCGAAACGAAAAGACACCATCATGACCGCCACCAGCCCGATTCAAGACACGCAAAGCGCGACTCCGCAAGAATTGCGCGAATGGTTCGACAGCTACTGCGCCGCGCTGCCGGACAACGATAAAAACCTCATCGGCGCCGCATGGTCGCTGGCGCAGGAACACTATCCCGCCGATGCCGTCACGCCGTATGGCGAGCCGCTGCTCGACCATTTCCTCGGCGCGGCGCAGATGGTCAACGAACTCGACCTGCTCCCCGATGCCGTCGCCGCGACGCTGCTTGCCGACATCGGACGCTACGTCCCCGACTGGAATCTATTGGTTTCCGAACGCTGCAACAGCACCGTCGCCGAGCTGGTCAAAGGTGTGGACGAAGTACAAAAGCTAACCCATTTCGCCCGCGTCGACAGCCTGGCTACGCCCGAAGAGCGTGCGCAACAGGCCGAAACCATGCGTAAAATGCTGCTGGCGATGGTAACCGACATCCGCGTCGTGTTAATCAAACTCGCCATGCGCACCCGCACCATGCAGTTTCTCAGCGAGGTTCCCGACAGCCCCGAAAAACGCGCCGTCGCCAAAGAAACCCTCGACATCTTCGCCCCGCTCGCCAACCGTCTGGGCGTGTGGCAGCTCAAATGGCAGCTCGAAGACCTCGGCTTCCGCCATCAAGAACCCGAAAAATACCGCGAAATCGCGCTGCTTTTGGACGAAAAACGCACCGAACGCCTCGAATACATCGAAAACTTCCTCAACATCCTGCGCGCGGAGCTCAAAAAATACAACGTTCACTTCGAAGTAGCCGGTCGCCCGAAACACATCTACTCCATTTACAAAAAAATGGTGAAGAAAAAACTCAGCTTCGACGGCCTCTTTGACATCCGCGCCGTGCGGATTCTGGTCGATACCGTCCCCGAGTGTTACACCACGCTGGGTATCGTCCACAGCCTCTGGCAACCCATCCCGGGCGAGTTCGACGACTACATCGCCAACCCCAAAGGCAACGGCTATAAAAGTTTGCACACCGTTATCGTCGGCCCCGAAGACAAAGGCGTGGAAGTGCAAATCCGCACCTTCGATATGCACCAATTCAACGAATTCGGTGTCGCCGCGCACTGGCGTTACAAAGAGGGCGGCAAGGGCGATTCCGCCTACGAACAAAAAATCGCCTGGTTGCGCCAACTCTTGGACTGGCGCGAAAATATGGCGGAAAGCGGCAAGGAAGACCTCGCCGCCGCCTTCAAAACCGAGCTTTTCAACGACACGATTTACGTCCTGACCCCGCACGGCAAAGTCCTTTCCCTGCCCACGGGCGCGACACCCATCGACTTCGCCTACGCCCTGCACAGCAGCATCGGCGACCGTTGCCGCGGCGCGAAAGTCGAAGGGCAAATTGTGCCGCTGTCCACCCCGCTTGAAAACGGACAGCGCGTCGAAATCATTACCGCCAAAGAAGGGCATCCTTCCGTCAACTGGCTGTATGAAGGCTGGGTCAAATCCAGCAAGGCAATCGGCAAAATCCGCGCCTACATCCGTCAGCAAAACGCCGACACCGTGCGCGAAGAAGGCCGCGTCCAACTCGACAAACAGCTTGCCAAACTCACGCCCAAGCCCAACCTGCAAGAGCTTGCCGAAAACCTCGGCTACAAAAAACTCGACGACCTCTATACCGCCGTCGGACAAGGCGAAATTTCCAACCGCGCCATCCAGAAAGCCTGCGGCACGCTGAATGAACCGCCGCCCGTACCTGTCAGCGAAACCACCATCGTCAAACAGTCCAAAATCAAAAAAGGCGGCAAAACCGGCGTTCTCATCGACGGCGAAGACGGTTTGATGACCACGCTTGCCAAATGCTGCAAACCCGCGCCACCCGACGATATTGTCGGCTTCGTTACCCGCGAACGCGGCATTTCAGTGCACCGCAAAACCTGCCCCTCTTTCCAACACCTCGCCGAACAAGCGCCCGAAAAAGTGTTGGACGCAAGCTGGGCGGCATTACAGGAAGGACAAGTGTTCGCCGTCGATGTTGAAATCCGCGCCCAAGACCGCTCAGGGCTTTTACGCGACGTATCCGACGCGCTCGCCCGCCACAAACTCAACGTTACCGCCGTGCAAACCCAGTCCCGCGACTTGGAAGCCAGCATGAGGTTCACGCTCGAAGTCAAACAAGTCAACGACCTCCCACGCGTCCTCGCCAGCCTCGGCGACGTCAAAGGCGTCTTGAGCGTCACGCGCTTGTAAGGTGGAACAAAAGGTCGTCTGAAAAACGGATTTCAGGTTTTTCAGACGACCTTTTTATGAGAATACTTGCGAAGATTTAGAGATTTGGCCATTTCGTTGAGTCAACTGCCATCATACCTGTCGGTGCGTGAATGACGGCGCAAGTTTTTTTATAGTGAATTAACTTTAAACCAGTACGGTGTTGCCTCGCCCTTACCGTACTATCTGTACTGTCTGCGGCTTCGTCGCCTTGTCCTGATTTAAATTTAATCCACTATAGTTTCATGCCGATAAATTAAAGGTCGTCTGAAACCCCAAAGCAAGGTTTCAGACGACCTTTTTAGTTAACTGCCTACATCAAATTAATGATGACCGCAACCGCATTCTTTTTTCATGTCGATAACCATGCGGCCGGTGATTTTGCCTTCGCGCATTTCTTGGAAAATTGCCGGAGCTTCGTCCAAAGCACGCAGTTGGACTTTCGGTACTACCAAGCCTTCTGCGCCGAATTGGAAGGCTTCTTCCAAGTCTTTGCGCGTACCGACCAGCGAACCGACCACTTCGATGCCGTCCAAGACCAGACGCGGGATGGACAAGTCCATAGATTCAGGCGGCAGACCGATGGCAACGACGCGGCCGCCTGCGCGGACGCAGTCCACAGCGGAGTTGAACGCGGCGGCGGATACGGCGGTGACAACGGCTGCGTGTGCGCCGCCGGTTTTCTCTTGAATCACTTTAGCAGCGTCTTCTTTGGCGGCGTTGATGACTAAATCTGCGCCGCTTTCTTTAGCGAATGCCAGTTTTTCATCGTTGATGTCGATGGCGACAACGTGTGCGCCGAATACTTTTTTCGCGTATTGGACACCCAAGTTGCCCAAACCGCCCGCGCCGTAAACGGCAATCCATTGTCCCGGACGCACGCCGGAAACTTTCACGCCTTTGTAAGTGGTAACGCCGGCGCAGGTGATGCTGGAAGCTTGTGCAGGGTCGAGGCCGTCGGGTACTTTGACGGCGTAGTCCGCATCGACGATACAGTGGGTCGCCATGCCGCCGTCGGCGGTGTAGCCTGCGTTCAATACGGAACGGCACAAGGTTTCGCGGCCGGTATTACAGTATTCGCACGAACCGCAGCTTTGGAACAACCATGCGATGCTGACGCGGTCGCCGACTTTCAGGGCATCCGCGCCCGGAGCGACTTCTTTGACGATGCCGATGCCTTCGTGTCCCAACACGCGTCCCGGTTTTTCGCCGTAGTCGCCTGCCGCAACGTGCAAGTCGGTATGGCACACGCCGCAATATTCGACTTCAACCAACGCCTCGCCGTATTCCAATGGGCGCACTTCGCGTTCTACAACTTCTACATCGCCCTCTACATTTTGATTCACAACAACAGCTTGCATCTTCATGGTGTTCTCCTTGGCATTCGTAAGAAATCCGTAAAAGGTCGGGTAGGAGGTAAACCCCCTGTAAATGAGAATACTCCCCTTCATTTCGCCGTGTCAACACCCTATCTTTTTGAAAAATAAGAAATAAAATGTTATATCATAACATTTTACCTGCCTGAAAATATGCCCACCAAGACGCTGAAAAATTCTTACACATATCATGTAAAAAAGGTCGTCTGAAAACTTTAAATACATTAACAAACCCGCTTCATTTCCATGCGGAGTCAAGCCTTACCGGATTGGATTTCCTATTTTAGAAAATTACATATTTGGAATTTTGAGAACGTTATCATTTTTAATGCTTGAACTTAAACAGAAAAAATACTATCCTGTTTTCAGACGACGTTGGAGATACGTCCGAAACCTCAAGAAGATAACCAAGGAGACAGCATCATGGCAAAAGATTTAAATGTGTTTGATAAAGAGTACGGTCTCTTAATCAATGGCGAATGGACAAAACCCGGCGCACTTTTGGATTCGCACAATCCCGCCAACGGCGAAGTACTGGCAAAGTTTACCGACGCATCCGATGCCGATGTTGATGCTGCGGTTGCCGCTGCGCAAGAAGCGTTCAAAACATGGCGCAAAACCACCACGACCGAACGCGCCGCCATCCTCAACAAAATCGCCGATGTGATTGACGAAAACTTGGAATTGTTTGCCTTGCAGGAAACGCTGGACAACGGCAAACCCATCCGCGAAACCCGCGCCGCCGACATCCCGCTGGCTTCCGACCATTTCCGCTACTTTGCCAGCGTGATCCGCGGCGAAGAAGGCACTGCCACCCAGCTTGACTCCGAAGACTTATCTATCGTCCTGCGCGAACCCATCGGCGTAGTCGGTCAGATTATTCCGTGGAACTTCCCCTTCCTGATGGCGGCTTGGAAAATCGCCCCCGCACTCGCCGCAGGCTGTACCATCGTTATCCACCCGTCTTCCAGCACTTCGCTGAGCCTGTTGTCGTTCGCCCAAAAAATCAACCACTTGCTGCCTAAAGGCGTGTTGAACATCATCACCGGACGAGGTTCTAAATCCGGCGAATACATGTTGCACCATAAAGGCTTCAACAAACTCGCCTTTACCGGTTCGACCGAAATCGGCCGCCACATCGGCATCGCAGCCGCCGAAATGCTGATTCCCGCCACCTTGGAGCTGGGCGGCAAATCCGCCAACATCTTCTTTGACGATATGCCGTTCGACAAAGCCCTCGAAGGCGCGCAAAAAGGCATTTTGTTCAACCAAGGCCAAGTGTGCTGCGCCGGTTCGCGCATCTTCGTACAAGAAGGCATTTACGACAAATTCGTCAACGCCTTGGCAGAAGAGTTCAAAAAAATCAAAGTCGGCCTGCCTTGGGAAGACGATACCCAAATGGGTTCGCAAGTCAACGCCGGTCAGCTTGAAACCATTTTGAAATACGTCAAAATCGGCGAACAAGAAGGCTGCCGCATCATTACCGGCGGTAAGAAAATCGAAGGCGAATTGGGCAAAGGCGAATTTGTCGAGCCGACCTTGATCGAAGCCGGCAGCAACAGCGCACGCGTTGCCCAAGAAGAAATCTTCGGCCCGGTTGCCACCGTGATTAAATTCAAAACCGAAGAAGAAGTCATCAAAATGGCCAACGACAGCGAATACGGCTTGGGCGGCGCAGTTTGGAGCAAAGACATAAACCGCTGCCTGCGCGTTTCCAATGCGCTGGAAACCGGCCGCGTTTGGGTGAACTGCTACAACCGCCTGCCCGCAGGCGCACCGTTCGGCGGCTACAAAACTTCAGGCATCGGCCGCGAAACCCACAAAATGATGCTCGCCGCCTACACGCAGGTGAAAAACATCTACATTTCCACCCGCGAAGAGCGCGAAGGCTTCTATTGATTGCCTGCTGAACATTGTTTATTGATGTAGAAAAAAAGGTCGTCTGAAATCCGGATTCGGGTTTCAGACGACCTTTTTGTGTTGACTGGAATTTTATGAGTGCTTGTTGTTATAGACAAATAAACCGTCAGGCTTGGCTTTGGGAAAGATTAAATTGGTTGCAGGAGATCTATGAAGTCAAAGAGTAGGGATGATTTCGCTATACGGTGTTCGCCATCATGATTAACGGATAAGGTTCCAAGCCACTTTGCCGGCGATCAGTTGGAAATGTCAGATTCGAGAATCCGACCTACGGCAAAAACCGTAGCATGAGAATAGAAACCCGTAGCGCGTGGGCTTTGCCCATGAATCAAACCTAAAATTGCAGACGACCTTTTTTACCTAGCATCATCGTGGGCAAAGCCCACGCTACAATGCACACCGACGGGGCAATAGGTCGTCTGAAAACAGGGGGGGGGCAATTTTTGCCTAAACCTCTACCGTCATTCCCGCGCAGGCGGGAATCCATTTTTTAAATTCAGAAACTGTTTTTCAAATTAAGGTTTCTTAGGTTTTACGATGGATTCCCGCCTGCGCGGGAATGATGAAATTTGATGACATACCGGATTTAAAGTTAAGTATGTTTGCTATAGAAAGCCGGATAAATCCGTTATTTCAAATTTAACGAATTTAAATTTGAAATAACAAATCAAAGGTCGTCTGAAAATCTGTTTTCAGACGGCCTTTTTTGAAATTGCAGTCAGGTCATCGTTACCTTATCGACGTTTCAAATTACCTAATTACCTGAAAGCCTGCCACACCACCCAAGCAATGATTGTCCAAGCAAATACCATTCCCGCTGCCAATATCATCACAAATACCAGCCAGACGGCAATCTCCATCTTACGTCCGGTCAATACGCGCCGTACTTTCTGCCAGCCGCCATGTCGATATGCGCGGCGCAGAACGGAAATGCGCTTTTTGCCGTAGCTCAGGAAATCCCAAGTGGCGGCAAAGAGTTCGAGAACGCCAGCTACAAAATCCAATACCACGATTTAAACTCCGTAAAATATACTGGCGTTATAGTAAATCCAAACAAGGAATCCCTATTCCGTCATGTACGCGCAGGCGGGAATCCGAGCCCTGATTTATCAGGAATATTTAGAGGTTGCCGCGACTTCAAACTTCTGGATTCCCGCCTGCGCGGG
>NZ_KV812107.1:42497-57588 GCF_001813335.1 Neisseria sp. HMSC055H02
TTCCCGCCTGCGCGGGAATGACGGTAATTGAATCTTCCCTGTTCCAATCCGCTGTAAAAAACGTTTTCAGACGACCTTTTTGATGTTAGGGTTTACAACCCCAACTCCCCCCAAATCTCATCAATCTTAGCCGTAACCGCAGAGTCTTTTTTGATTACCCGTCCCCATTCGCGGTCGGTTTCGCCCGGCCACTTGTTGGTCGCATCCAAGCCCATTTTGCCGCCAAGTCCGCTGACGGGGCTGGCGAAGTCGAGATAGTCGATGGGCGTGTTTTCCACCAAAACGGTATCGCGTACGGGGTCCATGCGCGTGGTGACCGCCCAGATGACTTCTTTCCAGTCGCGCACGTTCACATCGTCATCCACCACGATGATGAATTTGGTGTACATAAACTGGCGCAGAAACGACCAGCAGCCCATCATCACGCGCTTGGCGTGTCCGGCGTATTGTTTTTTCATGCTGACCACCGCCATGCGGTAGGAACAGCCTTCGGGCGGCAGGTAGAAATCGGTGATTTCGGGGAACTGCTTTTGCAAAAGCGGCACGAACACTTCGTTCAATGCCACGCCCAAAACGGCGGGTTCGTCGGGCGGTTTGCCTGTGTAGGTGGAATGGTAAATCGGGTTTTCGCGCATGGTGATGCGTTCGACCGTGAACACGGGGAAATGGTCCTGCTCGTTGTAATAGCCCGTGTGGTCGCCGTATGGGCCTTCCAACGCGGTTTCGTTCGGATGGATGACGCCTTCCAGCACGATTTCAGCGCGTGCGGGCACTTGCAAATCGTTGCCGATACATTTCACCAGTTCTGTCCGAGAACCGCGCAGCAGTCCGGCAAACTGGTATTCGCTCAAGGTATCGGGAACGGGCGTTACCGCGCCCAAAATGGTGGCAGGGTCGCAGCCGAGCACGACGGCGACGGGATATGGCGTATCAGGATTGAGTTTGCGGAACTCCTGATAATCCAGCGCGCCGCCGCGATGCGACAGCCAGCGCATAATCAGCTTGTTTTTGCCGATTAACTGCTGGCGGTAAATGCCTAAGTTCTGGCGTTTTTTGTGCGGTCCGCGCGTTACGGTCAAGCCCCACGTTACCAGCGGCGCAACGTCTTTCGGCCAGCAATGTTGAATCGGAAGTTTATACAAATCAACGTCTTCACCTTCCCATACGATTTCCTGACACGGCGCATTTTTCACCACGTTTGGTGCCATGCTCCAAATGTCTTTCAGCAGCGGCAGTTTGGAAAATGCGTCTTTGATGCCTTTGGGCGGTTCGGGTTCTTTCAAATACGCCAGCGTCTGCCCGATTTCGCGCAGTTTGGACACGCTGTCCGCACCCATGCCCATCGCCACGCGTTCGGGCGTACCGAACAGGTTCGCCAACACGGGATAATCGTAGCGCGTGCCGTCGGGCTTAATCGGGTTTTCAAACAACAACGCCGGCCCTTCGGCACGCAGCACGCGGTCGGCGATTTCGGTCATTTCCAAATGCGGGGAAACGGGATGCGCGACGCGCTTGAGTTTGCCCTGCTGCTCGAGCAAGGCGATGAAGTCGCGTAGGTCTTTGTATTTCATGTTGATCCTTATTTGAGGTCGTCTGAAAGCCGGAGTTTGGATTTCAGACGACCTGAAACGTCAATTTTTTGTCAAATTCTTTACAGAAGTTTTAATCGGTTCCGAAGCAAATTTATGGTTTACCTATAACTACCAATTCACGCGCACTGCCCTGCTGCCGAGCAGTTTTTCCAGTTCGTCGAATAACGCGGAGCTCGGCGTAACCATCCATTTCGGCGGCACTTGAAACCTGCCTGACGCTTTGTCGTTGCTGTACGACAGTTGCAACGGGATGTGCGACGTGTCGGGCAGGCGGTGGGCGGTGAGGATGGCAGCGAGGCGTTCGATGTCGTGGCCGGGGGCGAGGGCGAGGCTGAGGCTGCGGGCGTAGCGTTCGCGCGCCATTTGCAGGGTCATGACTTGGTTTGCCATGATGCGCAGTCCGTCGCCGCCGCCGTAGTCGTCGCGGCTGACTTTGGATTCGATAATCAGCACTTGGTCGGACTTGAGGTAGTCGGCGCAGTTTTCCAGCGTCTGGCCGCTGACCATGATTTCAATCTGCCCGCTCAAATCTTCGAGGCTGACAAAGGCGATTTTGCCGCGCTTGCCCATCATGGTGCGCACGGCGGTAACGAATCCGGCGAGGCGGACGCTGTCTTGCGGTTTCAGACGGCCTAATTTGGTCGGGGCGATTTGGCGGACTTCTTGGGCATACGGGCCGAACGGGTGGCCGGACAGGTAAAAGCCGATGACGGTTTTTTCTTCGGCGAGTTTTTCCGATTCGCTCCACATGGGCGCGTCGATGAGCTGCACCGGTTCGATGGCGTCTTCCATCATGTCAAACAGCCCGCCCTGATTGGCGTTGGCGGCTTTTTGGTCGGCGTTGTTCATGGCGAGATCGATGTTAGCCAAGAGCATGGCGCGGTTAGGTTCGATGCTGTCGAACGCGCCGCCGCGTATCAGGGCTTCGAGGGTGCGGCGGTTCATGTGTTCTTTGCCGACGCGCTCGCAGAAGTCCAAGAGGCCGGTAAACTTGCCGCCGCTTTGCCGCGCGGCGATGATGGATTCGACGGCGGCTTCGCCCGTACCTTTAATCGCGCCGAGTGCGTAGCGGATTTTCATGTTCGGATACGGCGTGAAGCGGTAGTCGGATTCGTTGATGTCGGGCGGCAGGAACTCGATGCCGTTGGCGCGGCAGTCGTCGTAGAAATGCTTGAGCTGGTCGGTGTTGTCCAATTCAGACGACATGGTTGCCGCCATAAATTCGGCGGGGTAGTGCGCCTTGAGCCATGCGGTCTGGTAGGAAATCAGGGCGTAGGCGGCGGCGTGGGATTTGTTGAAACCGTAGCCGGCGAATTTTTCCATGTAGTTGAAGATTTCGTCGGATTTTTCGCGCGAAATGTTTTGCTTTGCCGCGCCTTCGGCGAAGATTTCGCGGTGTTTCACCATTTCTTCGGGCTTTTTCTTACCCATGGCGCGGCGCAGCAGATCCGCGCCGCCGAGCGAGTAGCCGCCGATAATCTGCGCCGCCTGCATCACTTGTTCCTGATACACCATAATCCCGTAGGTCGGCGCGAGGATGCCTTCCAGCAGCGGGTGGATGTATTGGAATTCCTGTCCCTTCATGCGCGCGACGAAGTCGGGGATGTTGTCCATCGGGCCGGGGCGGTAGAGCGACACAAAGGCGATGAGTTCTTCAAACTTGGTGGTGTGCGCCGTTTTCAGCATTTTTTTCATGCCGGTCGACTCGAACTGGAAGACGGCGGTGGTGTTCGCGTCGCGGAAGATTTTGTAGGCGGCCTGGTCGTCGAGCGGGATTTTGCCGACATCGACAATATCGCCGGTGGTGTTTTTGATGTTGTTCTGTGCCATTTCGATAATGGTCAGGTTGCGCAGGCCCAAAAAGTCGAACTTCACCAAACCCACGTCTTCCACGTCGCCCTTGTCGTACATGGATACGGGCGAGGCGGATTCGTCCGCCTGATACACGGGGCTGTAATCGGAAATCTTGCCCGGCGCAATCAACACGCCGCCCGCGTGCATACCCAGACCGCGCGTCAGGTCTTCCAGCTTTTTCGCCAGCGTAATCAGTTCGTCCGCTTCTTCCGCCTCAATCAATTCCTGAATCTGCGGCTCCGCCTTCATCGCATCGTCCAACCCCAGAGGCTTGTTGGCTTCCAGCGGAATCAGCTTAGACAGTTTGTCGCACAGGGTAAACGGCAGCTCCAGCACGCGCCCCACGTCGCGAATCACCGCTTTGGACGACATCGTGCCGAAGGTCACAATCTGGCTCACCGCCTGCGCGCCGTATTTTTCGCGCACATATTCAATCACGCGCCCGCGGTTGCTTTGGCAAAAGTCCACATCGAAGTCGGGCATAGAGACGCGTTCTGGGTTTAAGAAACGCTCGAACAGCAGCGCGTATTTGAGTGGGTCGAGGTCGGTAATCTTCAGCGAATACGCCACCAGCGAACCCGCGCCCGAACCGCGCCCCGGCCCTACAGGACAGCCGTGCGTTTTCGCCCAGTTGATAAAGTCTTGTACGATAAGAAAATAGCCGGGAAATTTCATCTGGATGATGATGTTCAACTCAAAATCCAGCCGCTCCTGATATTCCGGCATTTTCGCCGCCCGTTCTGCCTCGTCGGGATAAAGCTGAACCATGCGTTCCTGCAAGCCCTCGTTGGACAGCTTCACTAGATAATCGTCCAGCGACAGGCCGTCGGGCGTCGGGAATAAAGGTAGGAAGTTTTTGCCCAGCGTGATATGGATATTGCAGCGCTTGGCGATTTCTACCGTGTTTTCCAAGGCTTCGGGCAAGTCGGCGAAACGCTCCAGCATCGTTTCCGGCGGAATGAAAAACTGGCTCGGCGTAAAATCGCGCGGACGTTTCTTGTCCGTCAGCACCCAGCCGCCCGCGATGCACACCCGCGCTTCGTGCGCATTGAAATCGTCGCGGCTCATAAACTGCGTCGGATGCGTCGCCACCACAGGCAAACCCAACTCCTCCGCCAGCTTCACGCTGCCCGAAACGCAAGCCTCCCATTCAGGGCGTTCGGGCAGGCGTTGCAGCTCCAGATAAAACGCATCGGGAAACCACGCCGCATACTTCAACGCCGCCGCACGCGCCGCGTCTTCATTACCGTTCAAGAGATTCACGCCCACTTCGCCGTAATGCGCGCCGCTCAAACAAATCAAGCCGCTGTTGTCGCCGTTTTCCAGCCATTCGGGATTGAGTTCCGCATGATGGACATTGCGGTCTTTGCCGACATAAGCCGCCGTTAAAAGCTCGCTCAGGCGCAGATAGCCCGCATCGTTGCGGATAATCAGCATGGCGCGGAACGGCTTGTCGGACGCATTCGGATTGCCTATCCACACATCCGCCGCTCCGACGGGCTTAATCCCCGCGCTGCGGCAGGCTTTATAGAATTTCACCAAACCGAATTCGTTCATCAAATCGCTGATGCCCAAAGCAGACAAACCGTATTCCTGCGCTTTGGCAATCAGTTTTTTAATCCGCACCATACCGTCGGTAATCGAAAACTCGGTATGCAGGCGCAGCGGGATGTAGGTCGGCTCGGTCATGGCAAAATCGGCGTGAACAATAAAAGGCGTATTGTAACAGGGTTGGAAAAAGGTCGTCTGAAAACGAGAGTAGCGGGTTTCGCTAAAACGAGTGAAGCGGGTTTCGCTAAAACGGACAAAGTGAATTTCGCTAAAACGAACGTATTGATTGGGCTTTCAGACGACCTTGAAAGAAAAATGGTATATAAAACAGAAAAAATTTTCCATTCTATTTAAATTTTATAAAAAACAAAATAAAAACCGACCAATGTACAAATTTAGCATTCAAACGGTATGAAGTTTCCGAAATTTTACGATTTAATTACAACAAAATCTGATATTAAAATATGAAAAACGGGAATTAATATTGCATTTGCAATTCCAGCGGGTACAATGACGCAAAATGCCTATCGGCATAGAGAATGCGGTTTCCTGCATATTTCAATATCAATAAAGACCGCCTGATACGGTTGTATCGTGTTTCAAAAGGGATATATCAGAATGCTCCATATCAAAGTCGTCGTCGTCGGTAGTATCAACATGGATTTAGTAACCCGCGCCACCCAATTCGCGCGCGCGGGCGAGACTTTGCTGGGAAGCTCATTCCATCGCTACATGGGAGGCAAAGGTGCCAACCAAGCAGTTGCCGCCGCACGCCTAGGTGCATGCGTAACCATCATCGGTGCAGTCGGCGACGACGATTTCGGACTGGAAATGGTAACCAACCTCCGCCACGAAGGCATATGTACCGATTATGTCCAAACCATCATGGGACAAAACAGCGGCATGGCAAACATTACCGTTGCCGACGAAGAAAATTCCATCATCGTTATTGCCGGCGCAAATATGTATCTGACCGTTGCCGACATCGAAGCCGCAGAAGAACGGTTTGCCGAAGCCGACATCATCCTCAGCCAGCTTGAAATTCCGATGGAGTGCGTGATAGCCACATCAAAACTGGCAGCAAAATACAACAAACCCTTTATCCTTAATCCCGCACCCGCCCGCGCCATCCCGAAAGAATTGTTGGAGCAAATTACCATCTTAACACCCAACCGCTATGAGCTTGCCGCCAGCTTGGGAGCACCGCAAGGCTTGTCTCCCGAAGAGTTGATTTTAAAATCCCCCTGCCCCGTCCTGATGACTTCAGGCAGTAAAGGCGCCGTATATAAAGACCCCAAAGGCCGTCTGCGCCATGTTTCAGGTTTTAAGGTACAAACCTCCGACACCACGGGTGCCAGCGATGCCTTCAACGGCGCATTGGCAGTATTCTGGCACGAAGGCATAGACATCGCCGTACGCAAGGCCTGCGCCGCTGCCGCCCTGTCTATTACCCGCTCCGGCGCGCAAAACGGAATGCCTTTCGAGTTCGAGTTAAGCGGCTTCCTCGCCTCCCAAAAATAAGGTTTGATGCGGCATATTTCTCCGTTAGTCAACATCGTCTGAAACTGCCACAGATAAATAAATCGGAAATTAAGGTTTAATCTTCATTTCGGTACATAAATAAACAGTCATCACAATATAGTGGATTAACTTTAAACCGGTACGGCGTTGCCTCGCCTTGCCGTACTATCTGTACTGTCTGCGGCTTCGTCGCCTTGTCCTGATTTAAATTTAATCCACTATAAAAACGTCGTCTGAAAACCCTTTTTCAAGTTTTCAGACGACGTTTTCTTATTTTCCTATCAACGCGTTACCGGCTTATATTTAATCCGTTTCGGTTTCGCGCCCTCTTCGCCGAGTCGGCGTTTCTTATCGGCTTCGTATTCCTGATAGTTGCCGTCGAAGAACACCCATTTCGAATCGCCTTCGCAAGCCAAGATATGCGTGGCGATGCGGTCGAGGAACCAGCGGTCGTGCGAAATGACCATCACGCTGCCGGCAAATTCCAGCAATGCGTCTTCCAACGCGCGCAGGGTTTCCACGTCTAGGTCGTTGGACGGTTCGTCCAGCAGCAAGACGTTGCCGCCGCTCAACAAAGTTTTCGCCAAGTGCAAACGTCCGCGTTCACCGCCGGAGAGCTGCCCTGCGATTTTGCTTTGGTCGCTGCCTTTGAAATTGAAACGACCCAAATATTGGCGGGCGGGGATTTCAAACTGCCCGACCTGCAAAATGTCGCGGCCTTCGGCAATGTTGTCGAACACGGTTTTATCGTTTTGCAAACCTTCGCGGCTTTGGTCAATCAGGCTCATTTTCACGGTTTGCCCGATTTTCACTTCACCCGAATCAGGCTGCTCTTTGCCCGCAATCATTTTAAACAGCGTCGATTTACCCGCGCCGTTCGGACCGATGATGCCGACAATCGCGCCCGCGGGCACTTTGAAACTCAAATCGTCAATCAGCACTTTGTCGCCGAACGATTTGGAAACGTTCACAAATTCAATCACTTCATTACCCAAACGCTCGGCAACGGGAATGAAGATTTCCTGCGTTTCATTGCGTTTTTGGTATTCGTAGTTGCTCATTTCCTCAAAACGCGCCAAACGCGCTTTGGACTTGGCTTGGCGGCCTTTGGCATTTTGGCGCACCCATTCCAATTCCTGCTTCATCGCCTTCACGCGCGCGGCTTCGGATTTCGCCTCGTTTTCCAAGCGTTTTTCTTTCTGCTCCAGCCAAGACGAGTAATTGCCTTTCCACGGGATACCGTGGCCACGGTCGAGTTCCAAAATCCATTCGGCGGCGTTGTCCAAGAAGTAGCGGTCGTGCGTTACCGCGACCACTGTGCCGGGGAAGCGCACCAAAAATTGCTCCAGCCATTCGACCGATTCAGCGTCCAAGTGGTTGGTCGGCTCGTCCAGCAGCAACATGTCGGGCTTGCTCAGCAAGAGTTTGCACAAAGCGACGCGGCGTTTTTCACCGCCGGACAGATTGCCGATTTTGGCATCCCATTCCGGCAGGCGCAGCGCGTCGGCGGCGATTTCCAATTCGTGTTCCGCACCGCCGCCCGTGGACGAACCCGCCGCAATAATTGCTTCCAAGCGGCCCTGCTCTTCCGCCAGCGCATCAAAATCCGCATCAGGATTGGCGTACTCGGCATACACTTCTTCCAAACGTTTCTGCGCCGCAGCTACTTCGCCCAAACCGCTTTCCACTTCCTCACGCACGGTTTTTTCCGGATCAAGCTCCGGCTCTTGCGGCAGGTAGCCGATTTTGATACCGCCCATCGGCACGGCTTCGCCCTCAAATTCCTTATCCACACCCGCCATAATCCGCAGCACGGTGGACTTGCCCGCGCCGTTCAAACCGAGCAGGCCGATTTTCGCACCGGGGAAGAAAGAAAGGGAAATATCTTTAATGATGGTTTTCTGCGGCGGCACAACCTTGCTCACGCGCAGCATGGAATAGACGTATTGTTGGGACATGATTTTCTCAATTCGGTCAAACAAATTTCAGACGACCCATTTTAACCGATTGCACCGATTGTTGCTTGCACGGATGATATTTAGAGGGGAAATAGATGGAATGGATTGATTTGTTCGGATTTGGAAGAAGGTCGTCTGAAATAATGGTTTCAGACGACCTTTCTTCATTCTTCACAGGAATATCCCCCCGCGCAGCCCTGCCCTTCAGCCTGCCGCCTGTTTTTTCCACTCGACACGCTCTGTCAAGTCGGTATTGAAATGCGCACCAATGTTTTGCCGCCTTGCGTATGCGGCTTGGGCGACGGCGAGGCTGCATTCGAGCAGGTTGCGGTTTTCGTATTCGGACGCGGTGTGCGGCTCGGTTTGGTTTTGCTTCCAAAGCCGCAGTTGGGCGATGGCGCGGCGCAGGTCGGTATCGTTGCGAAGGATGCCGAGATGGCGTTGGTTGAACGCTTGCAGGACGGGGCGGCTGAATGTGTTTTGGAGGTCGTCTGAAAAGATGCCTGCTTCGGCGGTGGGGTTTTCAGACGACCTTTGGGGCGGTGCGGTTTGGAATGCTTGTCCGTCCGCGATGGTTTGGGCGGCAAGCCTGGCGGTAACTACGCATTCGAGCAGGGAGTTGCTGGCGAGGCGGTTGGCTCCGTGCAGCCCGGTGCAGGCGGTTTCGCCCAAGGTATAGAGCTGCGGCAGGGAGGTTCTACCGCTGGGGTCGGTTCGGATGCCGCCGCAGGTGTAGTGCTGGACGGGGCGGACGGGGATGGCTTGGCGCGTGATGTCCAAGCCGCATTGGGACAGGCAGTGCCGATGGATAGACGGAAAATGCTGACGAACGAACGCTGCGGGTTGGCGGCTGATGTCGAGCGAGACGAAGTCTTGCGTTTGCTTGGCGATTTCGGCGGCGATGGCGCGGGCAACGATGTCGCGCGGCGCGAGTTCGGCGCGGCGGTCGTAATGCGGCATAAACCGTTCGCCCGATTGGTTGGTCAGGATGCCGCCTTCGCCGCGCACGGCTTCGGAAATCAGGAAGGTGCGGCCGTTTTCAGACGGCCTTGCCAAGCCTGTGGGGTGGAATTGGATAAATTCGAGGTTTTCGACGGCGCAGCCTGCGCGTATCGCCATGGCGATGGCGTCGCCCGTGCATTCGGGCGGCGTGGTGGTGGCGGCGTAAATCTGTCCCAAGCCGCCGCCTGCGAGTACGGTATGGCGGGCGCGGATGCGGTAGGTTTCGTGCGTTCGGCAGTCGAGGACGGCCAGCCCGCACGCCGTGCCTGATTCGGTTTGGATGTCCAACGCCATCTGCCGCTCACAAACGCGGATGTTCGGGCGGCGGCGTATTTGGGCAATCAGGCTCTGCATGACGGCTTCGCCCGTGTAGTCGGCGACGTGGGCGATTCGGCGGCAGGTATGCCCGCCTTCACGCGTCAGGTGCAGATCGTTATGATTCCGGTCGAACGCCACGCCCTGCGCCAGCAGCCATTCGATTGCCGGTTTGCCCTGCGACAGGATGGTGCGGACGGCGGCTTCGTCGCACAAACCCGCGCCCGCTTCCAAGGTATCGGCAACGTGCTTTTCGATGTCGTCCTCTCCCGACCATGCCGCCGCAATCCCGCCTTGCGCATGACGGCTGGCAGTGTCGTCCAGCCGGTTTTTGCACAAAATGACAATGCGGAACGATTCAGGCAGCGACAGGGCGAGCGTCAGTGCCGCCAGCCCGTTTCCGGCAATCAATACGTCGCAATCGGTTTGCATGGTGTTGTCCTTATTTGAGAGGTCGTCTGAAACGGTATAGTGGATTAATCAATGCCCCGACATATGCGACATGGTATTGAGCAGCACCACGCCCAGCAAAATCAAACCGATGCTGACAATCCCAATGAAATCAGCTTTCTCACCGAAAAACACCACGCTGACTAAAGCCGTTAAAACCAGTCCCACGCCTGCCCAAATGGCGTATGCTGTAGCCAGCGGCATGGTTTTCAGTGTCATAGACAAGGCCCAAAAACACACCGAAAAGCTGACTACCACGCCAATAGAAGGCCACAGTTTGCTAAACCCGCCACTCAGTTTGAGCATGGAAGAACCGCAGACTTCGCTTAAAATTGCTACAGTCAGAAAAAGCCAGTGCATTTGCATGTTTTTACCTGATAAATGAAAGAAAGTATAATTATATCAATGCAATAAAATAAAAAACAGTCTTGTTTTTAAAGATTTTTTGTGCGCAAACCCCGTCTTGGGAAAGCAGGCGGGCGGTATTTTCAGGCTGCACCCATTACGAACGGCAAATCAGGCGGGTCCCATGCCGTTGAACACATCCCCGCGCTTGAGTTCTGCCGCGAAGTCAAGCATGCGTTGCAAAGGCAGTTTGGCGGCCTCGCCCAGCTTTCTGTCCAACAGGATTTCGTTGTGTCCGCTTGTCAGGGCGTATTTGATGCCGCCCAGCGAATTCATCGCCATCCACGGGCAGAACGCGCAGCTTTTGCAGCTTCCGCCGTTGCCCGCCGTCGGTGCGGCAATAAATTCTTTGTCGGGCGCCTGCTTTTGCATTTCGTGCAGGATGCCCAAATCGGTCGCCACGATGAATTTTTTTTCGGGGCGCGATACGGCGGCCTTCAGCAGTTTGCTGGTCGAGCCGACCACGTCGCCCAGTTCGATGACGCCTTGCGGCGATTCGGGATGAACCAGCACCACCGCGTCGGGATGCTCCGCCTTCAACGCCGCCAGTTCCTGCCCTTTGAATTCGTTATGGACGATGCACGAACCCTGCCACAGCAGCATATCCGCGCCCGTTTCGCGGCGGATGTAGTCGCCGAGATGGCGGTCGGGACCCCAAATCAGTTTCTCGCCGCGCGATTTCAGATACGACACGATTTCCAACGCCACCGAAGAGGTTACCACCCAATCGGCACGCGCTTTCACGGCGGCGGAAGTGTTGGCGTACACTACCACCGTGCGGTCGGGGTGTTGGTCACAAAACGCCGAAAACGCTTCTTCGGGACAACCCAAATCCAAAGAACATTCCGCCTCCAAATCAGGCATCAGCACCGTTTTTTCAGGGCAGAGGATTTTCGCGCTCTCGCCCATAAAGCGCACCCCCGCCACCACCAGCGTACCGGCTTCGTGTTCCGCGCCGAAGCGTGCCATCTCCAACGAATCACCCACGCATCCGCCCGTTTCCAAAGCCAAATCCTGAATCAGCGGATCGACGTAATAATGTGCCACCAAGACTGCGTTTTTCTCCTTCAGCAAAGCCTTGATTTCGTCTTTCAGACGACCCGCCGTCTCGCGGTCGGGCGTATCGGCAACCTTCGCCCACGCCTGACGGATTTGGCAGGCGGAAGTCGGCGTCTGAATGAGGGGCATATCGTAATCGAACGAGCGGCGGGCAGCGGTTTGCATGATGTTTCCTTGTGGCTGGTTTTTGAGGCGGTATGAAGGTTTGCCGTCTGTTTTTCAAACTGTTTTTATATTATGCTCAACTTGAGTATAATATGCAAGGTCGTCTGAAAACAGGTTTGAGATACCGCAAAACCGACCCGCTTCGTTCCGACAAACCGCTTTGGTTTACAATAAAGCCTTTTCCACCCGCAGAAAGCCGAGCATGGACGCCTACCCCGAAGCCGAAGCCCCGCCGCAAAGCATCGTCGAGCTGGTTCCCGTATTGATTGCCGTTACCGACGGCGGCCTGCGGGTGTTGACCGTCGCCCAAGGCACGCTCCTGCCCAACGGCCCGCTCTCCCCTCTGCGCAATTCCCTGCAGGCGGGCGTAAAGCTGTGGGTCGCCAAGCAGACTTCGCAGCCTATGGGCTATGTGGAACAGCTTTACACCTTTGTCGATACCCACCGCCGCAACGAACACGGCATGCCCGTCTTGTACGTCAGCTATCTGGGGCTGGTGCGCGAGGCAGCCGACAGCATCCTGCACCCGGATGCGAAATGGCAGGACTGCTACGGCTATTTCCCGTGGGAAGACTTGCGCACCGACGGCGGGCAGCGCGACGCCGTCGTCAGCCGCCTGCGCATTTGGGCAAACTCGGCGGACACGGAGGAAGTCCGCCAAAAGCGGCTCAAGCGCATTCATTTGTGTTGGGGGGTCGAGCCGGAAAACTGGTCGGAAGAATACGTTTTGCAACGCTATGAAATGCTGTTTGAAAGCGGTCTGATAGCGGAAGCCGCCGAGCCGCAGGCAAACTTCGACTTCGCGCTCACGGGGCAGCCCATGCGCCACGACCACCGCCGCGTGTTGGCAACCGCCCTGTCCCGCCTGCGCGCCAAAATCAAATACCGCCCCGTGATTTTCGAACTGATGCCGCCCGAATTCACGCTGCTGCAACTGCAAAACAGCGTCGAAGCCATCAGCGGCAGATTGCTGCACAAACAAAACTTCCGCCGCCAGATTCAGCAGCAAAACCTCATCGAGCCGTCGGATACCGGCGTATCGGGCAGCAAAGGCCGTCCCGCGCAGCTTTACCGCTTCCGCGATGACGTCCTGCCCGACAGGCTGATTTCGGACATCGGACTGCCGCTGGGCAGCCGTTAGCCCGTTTTCAGACGACCTATAGTGGATTAACAAAAATCAGGACAAGGCGACGAAGCCGCAGACAGTACAGATAGTACGGTACCGATTCACTTGGTGCTTGAACACCTTACCAGGAACTATGGAAGTTTTAAAAAAGATTGGCACCACAGGCAACTCAGCCACAGGCAAACTTTTTCCAGATTTACCTCGCACAAATAAGGGATGGACTGAAAAAACACAAGTGCAATTCAAGCTTGAAGGCCAAGGAAAACCACATGTGAATAAAGGAAAAGGGGTAGTCAATACAGGGCTGGGGAAATCTGGCGGTAAAGAAACTTTTGAGAAACAGATTATTTATTTTGAAAAAATTGGAGACGTAAAATGAGTTATTTGATTTTGGATGATGATATGTATTTAATCTATGATTTTAAAAAAGTCATGAAAAGAGAAAAAGAATTTATTGAAAAGACAAGATTATTATCATTAAATGACGAAAGTATCTTTGGCATCAAAAAAGACAAAGGCTTATTTGCATCAGAGGAATGGTGGAGTAATATTGATTCCGGACAGATTATCACCAGAAGCGTTTCCGGAGTGATATCGTCAATATATGAAGCGGGAATGGAACGAAGAAATATACCGAATAGTTTTAGTTTTATAGATGGTGAAGGCATCGTAAGGAATGAAAGTATGTATATGATGAATAAATCCGACAGACATTTATTTTGTGAAGGGAAGAAAATCGTCATTTTTTATGCATATAATGAACTAAAAAAATCAAATCAAAGAAAAGGAGACGTAATTGATTTGGAAAACAACTATGTTGAGCAAGTCATTGAAATGGCAATTTCAAAATAATCAGATGACGCCGGAGAGAATTGTTCTCTTTGAGCTAAGGCGAGGCAACGCCGTACTGGTTTAAAGTTTAATCCACTATAACATGAAGTTTTGCCCCATCGGTGCAACATCAATCTTTTTCAACAAAGGAAACCCCATGTCGTCTGAAAACACCCTCTTCCCCCTGCCCGACACCCTGTTACGCCCCATGGTGGAACAAGCCTTGAGCGAAGATTTGGGCAGGCGCGGCGACATTACGTCCGCCGCCGTTATCGCGCCCGATAAAACCGCCAAACTCTTCCTCGTCAGCCGCGAAGACGGCGTTATCGCCGGCATGGACTTGGCACGCCTCGCCTTTCAGACGATGGATCCGTCCGTCCGCTTCCAAGCCGAAAACCGAGACGGACAAGCCGTCCGCGCAGGTCAGACGCTTGCCGCCGTCGAAGGCAACGCCCGCGCGCTGCTCGCCGCCGAACGCACCGCTCTCAACTACCTCACGCACTTGAGCGGCATCGCCACCGCCACCGCGCGTGCCGTCGCCGAAGTCGCCGAATACGGTACAGACATCGTGTGCAGCCGCAAAACCATCCCCCTGCTGCGCGTCCTGCAAAAATACGCCGTCAGGGCGGGCGGCGGCACAAACCACCGCATGGGTTTGGACGACGCCGTGCTCATCAAAGACAACCACCTCGCCTATTGCGACAGCATCGCCCAAGCCGTGCGGCAGGCAAAACAGGCGGTCGGACCGTTGACCTGCGTGGAAATCGAAGTGGACACGCTGGCACAACTGGACGAAGCCATCGCGGCGGGCGCGGAACGGATTTTGCTGGACAACATGGACGACGAAACCCTGAAAGAAGCAGCAAACCGCTGCCACACGCAAACCGCCTACCCCCACACCGTCTATTGCGAAGCATCGGGCGGCATCGGCTTCGACCGCCTGAAGCGCGTAGCGCAAACCGGCGTGGACGGCATCGCCCTCGGCTATCTGACCCACAGCAGCCGCTCGTTGGACATAGGCTTGGATTTCGTGGCGTAAATTTTGCCTAAGACAGCGGCGCAGAAAAAATCCATTCAAAAACGCCCGTTTCGTCATTCCCGCACAGGCGGGGTAAAGATGACGAAACGGGCGTTTTCTGGAGTGGATTAAAATTGCAATGATAAGGCGTTGCCAACGCCCTTATGGGCTTTAGCTAAATTACTTTATTTTCGACACGCACCTTACCGCTTGTCGTCATTCCCGCCCCCGCCTGCGCGAGGAC
>NZ_KV812108.1:0-971 GCF_001813335.1 Neisseria sp. HMSC055H02
TCCACCGCTTTTTCCTCAATCAGCGGCCCTTGGTTCACGCCTTCATCCAAGCCGTTGCCCAATTTGAGCGCGGCCACTTTTTCACTTAATTTGCGGCAAAATTCGTCGTAAATGCCCGATTGAGCGTACACGCGGTTGGTGCAGACGCAGGTCTGGCCGCTGTTGCGAAACTTGCTGGCGAGCGCGCCTTCGACGGCTTTGTCCAAATCGGCATCGTCAAACACGATAAACGGCGCATTGCCGCCCAGTTCCAAACTGAGTTTTTTAATGTCCGCCGCACTGTCGGCAAAAATTTTCGCACCTATTTCAGTTGAGCCGGTAAAGCTGATTTTGCGCACGGTCGGATTCGTGGCAAATTCATTGCTGATTTCCGAAGCACTACCGCTGACAACAGGCAACAAATCCTGAGGCACACCCGCTTCGTAGGCCAGTACAGCCAACGCATACGCACTCAAAGGCGTGAGCGATGCAGGTTTGACAATCATCGCACAGCCCACCGCCAAAGCAGGTGCAGCCTTACGTGCAATCATCGCAGATGGGAAGTTCCACGGTGTAATCGCCGCAGTAACACCGATAGGCTGTTTCAACACAACCAATTTTTGCGACGCTTTCACACTCGTCAACACATCGCCGTCAATCCGCCGCGCCTCTTCGGCAAACCAGCGCACAAACGAAGCCGCATAATCAATTTCACCACGCGCCTCAGTCAGACTTTTTCCCTGCTCCATCGTCATGATACGCGCCAGTTCTTCTTTGTTTTCTTTAATCAAAAAATACCAACGCCACAACACATCGGCGCGCTCCAACGCAGTTTTTGCCGCCCATAATTTTTGTGCCGCCTCCGCCTTTTGAATCAGCAATTTGAGGCCGTCTGAACGAGTCGTGCGGACAAACGCCAAGGTCTCGCCCGTTGCCGGATTGCCGACTTTGAGGCAGTCTGAAATCGGGGAAAAGGAAATATCGGGGTGGTT
>NZ_KV812109.1:0-9379 GCF_001813335.1 Neisseria sp. HMSC055H02
GGATGTCCAACTTTTGGGGTGCAGTTCAAAATGCATGGGGTAAAAATAATGTGATTCGTCATGATGCTCATGGTACTCATAAAAGTTATATGCCACATTATCAACACAAAAGTTCGAAAGTTACAGGTCATACCTTTTATCGTAAATAGTTAAATAGTCTGGCTTAATTTTTATTAAGCCAGATTTGGAATAGTTGTTATGTCTTCTGCAATAATTGTTTATTTCGATAAACCAACAGATACAGAGCTTCTAGGTTTTTCGAAATATAATGAACACACTTTGTTTCATATTGGGTATAAGAATTTTTCCCTATATGAATGGATATATACTTCTTCAGAGGGAGAAGGAATATATCCTGAAATTTTTTCTAATAAGCGTGGTTATCTCGAATTTATCAAAAAAAATAAAAAGAACCTAAATTTAAATCATTTTAGGCTTTGTGAAGAATTATTAAAAAGATTAAGGGGGATTCCCCAAGATTTTTTCCTGTATGTAGGGGATATGAGTGATATGAATAAATTAGAGATGCTTCCAAAAAGTTTATTGTCTTTAAATGAGATAACAGATAAAACCTTGTTAAGAGAAGATGTTGTTTACCGTATTAGTAAGTAGTTAGGTTTTATTTTTATTAAATGATTTGAGGTTTTCGGTAAGTATAGATATAAGGTTGAGTTATAACCAAACATTCATGTGATTCAACGGTTTTGTTGGGCTTGGCAACTCGACCTGCGCTTGCTGAAATTGGGCGTACAGTTATACTTTTAAGCGGGCTTTGATTTTCTAACCTGTAAACAACAAGAGAATTTCTTCGCCCTTGGGAATCAAAATCTACGGACAGATTATGGAAAAACCGCTTCTAACCCCTCCTTTTTTTCTATTTGAAGATGTGTCTTTGGATATATTTCAAGGATTGTCGGAATTGGAAAAGAAAATAGAGCAGCAGGATTTGATGGATGATGTTTACCCCTTTCATTAGCCAAGTGAAAGGGGCTTTAAAATAGAGCAGCAGGATTTGATGGATGATGTTTACCGTGCTTTTGATTCGGTTGGAAATATTCTGAATTTCCGTATAGTAGAAAAAGAGCAAAAAGGGTTTTGGGTAAGTACCAAAATCAAAACAGTTGTATTTGATTCGGCGGATATGTCTTCCGATGATCTTTTTCTGAAATGCTTACAGTCTTCATATCAGGCTTATTTTGAAACTGAACCTGCCGGTTTAGATAAACGGCAGCTTATGGAAACGTTAATTCAAAAATGCGGATTCAGTTGTTGACGAAAAAATGGATTTTGAAATAACAGAATCTGGTTTCGACCATGTATGAGATAAAAAAATTTCTTTCGGCTGTTTGATTGCCACATCGCAACCCTGCGAATTGCTGACAAAATCTTGGGGTGAAACTTTTTCTTTAATTATGAAGAAGATGGATTTATGGATTTATTTCAGATTTTGTGAGGGAAATATTTATACAATAAGGAAGAATGAAACTGAATCTTGTCTTACAGAAAGAGGAGGTGAATGGTTGAAACATATTTATGAATTTAATCGGGGAAGTTTTATTTTTTCTGATGTGCTTCTAAAAAAGAGAGAAAGCGAAGAGAATTTTGCAGAAATTGTTTTAAAATCAATAAAAAATAATAAAATTTTGACAGTTAAGGTACGGTCAGACTTGCATTTTGACTTAAGAAATATTTATCGTATTGAGATGTAATAATGCAATTGATATGTGCTGATTGGACAGGTATAGGAAATTTTATGAAAACCTTCGAAAAAACATGGTCTGCCCAATATCGGGATATAGAGATTGTGGTACACAATTTTTGGAATTTGGAGCGGACAGGGGCGGAAGTCTATATCAACGGAAGGCGGGTTTATCATAACGAAGCCGAGATGGCGTATGCTCCTTTGCATTCGCTGATGGGGGAATACCTGGAATTTGAAGAAAGCGGTACGAAAATTACCGTTGAAATCGGCAGCGCGTGGCATTTTTGCGGTATGGCTTGCCGTATTTCGATAAACGGAAAATATCATGCCGGAAATAGGATTGTCTGGTTTGCTAAGAAAGCCGGCATGTAAGAATAATTTTGCAAGAGGTCGCCTGAAAGCCTTTTCAGACGACCTCTTACATATATCTTTAGAAGGTATGATGATGTTTAAACGTATTTGTCTGTCAGTGCTTATTGCCGTTTCTTTATCCGGTCCTCTGAATGCTGCACCGATGTTTAACGATAATCCTGTTGTTTACGGAAAAATCAAAGTGCAAAGTTGGAAAGAGAGGCGCGATTTCAATATTGTGAAGCAGGATTTGGATTTTTCCTGCGGGGCGGCTTCGGTGGCGACGCTTTTGAACAATTTTTACGGGCAAAAGCTGACGGAAGAAGAAGTGTTGAAAAAGCTGGATAAGGAGCAGATGCGTGCGTCGTTTGAGGATATGCAGCGCATCATGCCTGATTTGGGTTTTGAGGCGAAAGGCTATGCTCTGTCTTTCGAGCAGCTTGCGCAGTTGAAAATTCCCGTCATCGTGTATCTGAAATACCGTAAGGACGATCATTTCTCGGTATTGCGCGGTATAGACGGCAATACGGTTTTGCTTGCCGACCCGTCGCTGGGTCATGTTTCCATGAGCAGAGCGCAGTTTTTGGATGCTTGGAAAACCCGCGAGGGAAATTTGGCAGGTAAGATTTTGGCGGTTGTGCCGAAAGGGGCGGATACTGGCGGGGATAAGGCGTTTTTCACACGCAGTCCGAAACGTCAGACGGAATTTGCGGTCGGGCAGGTAAAATGGCGGCGTGCTGATTGAAATTCCGGCAAAGGTCGTCTGAAAACCGAAAATATGGTTTTCAGACGACCTTTGTTGTATTTGGTAACTATATGTTCCCGTTGTATAATCGCGGGTTTTCAATTCAATAATAAACATACAGGAACCGCCATGACAGAATCCATCACCCGCGACAGTATGCAGTACGATGTCGTGATTGTCGGCGCAGGCCCGTCGGGTTTGTCCGCCGCCATCAAACTCAAGCAGCTTGCCGAAAAAAACGGGCGCGAAATCAGCGTTTGCGTGGTGGAGAAGGGTTCTGAAGCGGGCGCGCATTCGCTGGCGGGTGCGGTCATTGATCCGATTGCGCTGAATGAGCTGATTCCCGATTGGAAAGAAAAAGGCGCGCCGCTGACGCGCGCGGTAACGCAGGACAAAGTGTTGTTCCTTACGGAGAAAAAAGCGTTCAATCTGCCGGTTACTCCTAATTTTGACAATCACGGCAATTATATCGCCAGCTTGGGCGAAGTTGTGCGCTGGTTGGCGGAGCAGGCGGAAAATATGGGCGTGGAAATCTATCCGGGCTTTGCCGCTGCCGAAGTGCTGTATCACGAAGACGGTTCGGTCAAAGGCATTGCAACCGGCAATATGGGTGTAGGTAAAGACGGCGAGCTGACCGACAGTTTCCAGCCCGGCATGGAGCTTTGGGCGCAGCAAACCCTGTTTGCCGAAGGTTGCCGCGGTTCGCTTTCCAAGCAAATCATCGAGCGTTTCCAACTCGACCGAAACAGCCAGCCGCAAACTTACGGCTTGGGCATCAAAGAGATTTGGGAAGTGTCGTCTGAAAAACATCAGCCCGGTTTGGTGGTACACAGCGCGGGCTGGCCGCTGGACAGTCAAACCTACGGCGGTGCGTTTGTTTACCATTTCGACGACAACAAAGTCGCCGTCGGTTTTGTAGTCGGTTTGGACTATCAAAACCCTTATCTGTCGCCGTTTGAAGAGTTCCAACGTTTCAAAACCCATCCCGAAATCCGCAAAACCTTCGAAGGCGGCCGCCGCATTGCTTACGGCGCGCGTTCGCTGATTGAAGGCGGTCTGCAAAGCCTGCCGAAGCTCTCGTTCAAGGGCGGTGTTTTAATCGGCGATGCGGCGGGTTTCCTCAATATGCCGCGTATCAAAGGTATTCATACCGCCATGAAATCCGCCATGCTCGCTGCAGAGGCTGTGTTTCCGTTGTTGGAAAATCTTGAAGAAGCGGAGGGTTTCGACAGCGGTAAAGAAGCGGCGGATTATCAGCAACGTTTTGAACAAAGCTGGCTGTATCAAGAGCTTTACGCCGCGCGTAACGTCCGTCCGTCATTCAAATGGGGCGTTTACCTCGGTTCAATCTATACCGGTATCGACCAGATGATTTTCAGAGGCAAGGCCCCGTGGACCTTGAAACATCACGGCAAAGACAACGAGCAGCTCAAAAAAGCCGCCGCGTGCAAGCCGATTGATTATCCGAAACCCGACGGCGTGTTGACCTTCGACCGTTTAAGCAGCGTCTTCCTCGCCAATCTCGCGCACGAAGAAAACCAGCCCGACCATTTGGTGCTGAAAAATCCGCAAACGATGATAGACGTGAACTACAAAGAATACGCCTCACCCGAAACGCGCTATTGTCCGGCCGGTGTCTATGAAATTGTTGAAGAAAACGGCAGCCCGCGCCTGCAAATCAACGCCGCCAACTGCGTGCACTGCAAAACGTGCGACATTAAAGACCCGACGCAAAACATTACTTGGATTTGCCCCGAAGGTGCGAGTGGACCGAATTACGGCGGGATGTAGGTTCGGCGGTAGCTTGGGCTAAGTTGCAAACATTTGCCGCGCCGGATAAAAAAGGTCGTCTGAAAATCTTGGTTTAAGGTTTTCAGACGACTTTTTTTCATAGTCGGAAAGTGTTGAAGAAGGGATAGGATTTTATCTGCTTAAAACGTAAAGGTCGTCTGAAAGAAAGGAGATGGGAATACAGAGTTCACAGGCAAAACCCAAATCCTGAACCGTCCCCTTTTCAACTTTGGAAGATAAAGGAAATTTATCAAACTGCTTTCGGCGACTTGGTTCATCAAAACAGTCTTTACTCCAACCTTCCAAAGTCTCTCCGCCGATTTAATGAATGACGGTTTTCAGACGACCTTTGAGGTCGTCTGAAAACCGTACGCCTTACAGCAACACTTTCTCCACGCCGCCGTTGTTGGCTTTTTTCACAAACTCGTCCAGCCAGTTTTCGCCGAGGATGTGTTTCGCCATTTCGATGACGATGTAGTCGGCGGGCATGTCGTTGTCGTCGGCGTAGCGGCTCAGGCCTTGCAGGCAGGCAGGGCAGGTGGTGAGCATTTTGACGGGTTCGCCCTGCGGCAGCTCTTTGAGGTTTTTCTCGATTTCTTCCTGTTTGCGGAATTTGACTTGGGTGGCGATGTCGGGGCGTTTGACGGCGAACATGCCGGATTCGCCGCAGCAGCGGTCGCTTAAGACGACTTTTTGCCCCATGAGGCTGCTGGCCATTTGGGTGGCGTTCATGGTTTTGATGGGCGTGTGGCAGGGGTCGTGGTAGAGGTATTGCTGACCTTTTACGCCGTTCAGTTGCACGCCTTTTTCGAGCAGGTATTCGTGGATGTCGATGATGCGGCAGCCGGGGAAGATTTCTTCAAAGCGGTATTTTTCGAGCTGGTCGTAGCAGGTACCGCAACTGACGACGACGGTTTTGATGTCGAGGTAGTTGAGGGTGTTCGCCATGCGGTGGAAGGCGACGCGGTTGTTGGTGCTCATCTGCTCGGCTTTTGCTTTGTTGCCGCCCGCATCCTGCGGATAGCCGCAACACATATAGCCAGGCGGCAGGACGGTTTGTACGCCGACGTGCCAGAGCATGGCTTGGACGGCGAGTCCGATTTGGCTGAACAGGCGTTCGGAACCGCAGCCAGGGAAGTAGAACACGGCTTCGGCATCTTCGGGCGCGGCGGGGTTGCGGATGATGGGGATGCTTTTGTCGTCTTCGATGCCGAGCATGGAGCGCGGTGTTTTAGCGGGCACGCTTTTGGGCAAAGGACGGTTGATGAAGTGGATGATTTGTTCTTTGACCGGGGCGGTGCCGACGGTGGCTTTGGGTTCGGCTTTTTGTTTTTTGGTACCGACGGGCAGGAGTTTGCCGATTTTGTAGGCGAAATTCTGCGCGGGGAAGCCGGTCTGTATCATGGCGGCGCGCAGGGCTTTGATGGTTTTAGGGCCGGTAGCGTTTAGGAATGCCATGCCCATCGATGCGGCGGGGGCGAAGCGTTTGTGGCCGGAATCGGCAAGGTAGTTGCGGATGGCTACGGTTACGTCGCCGAAGTCGATGTTGACGGGGCAGGGTTTGACGCAGCGGTGGCACACGGTGCAGTGGTCGCCGATGTCCATGAGTTCTTCAAAGTGTTTGATGGAAACGCCGCGGCGGGTTTGTTCTTCGTATAAGAAGGCTTCGGTCAGTAGCCCCACACCGAGGATTTTGTTGCGCGGGCTGTACAGCAGGTTGGCGCGCGGAACGTGGGTGGAGCAGACGGGTTTGCATTTGCCACAGCGCAGGCAGTCTTTGACGGAATCGGCGATGGTGCCGAGGTCTGATTTCTCCATAATCAGCGATTCCGCGCCCAAAAGCTCGAAGGACGGCGTGTAGGCGTTGCGTAAATCCGAGCCTTTCATCAGTTTGTGACGGTTGAAGGTGTGTTTTGGATCGACTTGGTTTTTGTAGTCCCAAAACGGCTGCAAATCTTCATCGGTCAAAAATTCGAGCTTGGTGATGCCGATGCCGTGTTCGCCCGAAATCACGCCGCCGAGCGAGCGGGCGAGTTTCATGATGCGTTCGACCGAACGGTAGGCAGTCTGAAGCATTTGGGCGTCGTCTGAATTGACGGGGATGTTGGTGTGGACGTTGCCGTCGCCGGCGTGCATGTGCAGTGCGACGAAGACGCGACCGCGTACGGTTTTGGCGTGGATTTTGCCCAAGCCTTCGATGATTTTGGTGTCGGTTTTGCCGCTGAAGATTTCGGCGAGCGGTTTCATTACGTCGTCTTTGACGGACACGCGCAGGCGGAAATCGCGGAATGCGGTGAAACAGCTCTCGTCGTCTTTGGCTTCGGGCGCGGCATGAACGGCTGCGCCGTAGCGGGCTTTGTAGTCGGCAAGCGGCGTATCGAGATGGGCGAGCAACCAATCCCAACGCGCTTTGACGGAGGAAACGTGGGCAAGGGCGTGTTTGCCGCGTTCGCCTAAAAGTTCGGCAGTCGGCAGGTCCGTGCCCATTTTGTCGATGGGGAGTTTGCCCGAAAGATATTGCTCCAACGCGGCGCACAAGGTGAGTTTGTTTTGGATGGAAAGCTCGATGTTGATGCGCTCGATACCGTCCGAATACTCGCCCAGCCGCTCCAGCGGAATCACCACGTCTTCGTTGATTTTAAAGGCGTTGGTGTGCTTGGCGATGGCGGCGGTGCGGCTGCGGTCTAGCCAGAAGGTTTTGCGCGCTTCAGGTGATACGGCGATAAAGCCTTCGCCGTCGCGGGCGCGGGCAAGTTCGCAGATGTGTTCGGCGGCTGCCGCTACGGCGGCTTCGTCGTCTGAAACCACGTCCGCCAGCAAGACCATTTTCGGCCGCCCCTTGCCTGCCGCTTTGGTGGCGTAGCCGACGGCGCGGACATAACGCCAGTCCAAATGCTCCAAACCCGCCAGCCGAACGCTGTCGTGGGCGAGCAGGAAATCGCGGATTTCGACGATAGAAGGCGTGGCGGTGGCGACCGTACCGAAAAATTCCATACACACGGTACGCGTGTATTTCGGCATTTTGTGCAACACGAAGGCGACGCTGGTGATGATGCCGTCCGTGCCTTCTTTTTGCACGCCGGGCAGGCCGCTCAAGAATTTGTCGGTAACGTCTTTGCCCAAACCGACTTTGCGGAATTTGTGGCCGGGGATTTCCAAGCGTTCGGTTTTAACGACATTGAGGCCGTCTGAATCCAGCGTGTGAACGTCGAACACGGCGGTTTCTTCGTCGTGGATTTTGCCGAAATTGTGGCGCACGCGCTCGATGCGCAGCCATTCGCCCTGCGGGTTGACCATCTGCCAGTAGGCGAGGTTGTCCAACGCCGTCCCCCATAGCACGGCTTTTTTGCCGCCCGCGTTCATCGCCACATTGCCGCCCACGCAGGACGCATCGGCGGAAGTCGGATCGACGGCGAACACCAAACCCGCCTGATGCGCGGTTTCTTCCACCCGCCGCGTTACCACACCCGCGCCGCAATGGATAATCGGATGTTTGCCGTCCAAACCCGCCAGTTCGACAAATTCCACGCCGCGATGCTTGTCCAGCTTTTCCGTATTGATGACCGCGCTCATGGCATCCAAAGGCACGGCACCGCCGGTATAACCCGTGCCGCCGCCGCGCGGGATAATGACCAAATCCAGCTCGATTAAGGCGCGCACCAAAGGCGCGACTTCCGCCTCCGTATCGGGATTGACGACGACAAACGGATATTCGACGCGCCAGTCGGTCGCATCGGTAACGTGCGTCACCCGCGCCAGCCCGTCGAACATAATATTGTGCGGCTTGGTGATTTTGCTCAAACGTTCCAAAATCTGCCGCCGCTTTTGGCGCGTTTCGTCAAAGCCGCCGTCAAAACGCTCGACCGCCTTTTCCGCCTCCGCAACCAATACATCGACTTGCGGATTGTCGTCGCGGCGTTTGCGGATTTCGTTCAAACGGTGGCGCATTTCGCGCACCAGCGCGGCACGGCGTTTCGGGTGGTCCAGCAAATCATCGACCAGATACGGATTGCGCACGACCACCCAAATATCGCCTAACACTTCAAACAGCATCCGCGCCGAACGCCCCGTCCTGCGCTGTCCGCGCAAGTCCTGCAGAATCTGCCACGCCTCATCGCCCAACAGGCGGATGACGATTTCGCGGTCGGTGTAGGAAGTATAGTTGTAGGGAATTTCCCGAATACGCTGCGGGGCGGTAGTCGTGGTCATGGTGGCGGTGTGTCCGTATAATTATTGGTACGGCGAAAATGCGCAAAGCTGCGGCATGATTTCGCCGTATTTTTATGAAAAGGTCGTCTGAAAGCGCAGCTTCAACGAAATTAAAATGATTTTTAAAACAATCAGACAACTCGTTGGAAAAGCGATAATGTAGTTTAAATTCCGATGTTTTTCAACGGAAAAGGCGAAAAATGTTTCAATAGGAATAATTTTCAAAAAGGCAGATATTGTTGACAATTTAAAGGTAAAAAGACTTTTCAGACGACCTTCGACGCCGCCGCGCTTGAGTTTTCCCGTAAAACAGTTATAATGCCACTCTCTTACGGCGGGTCTCCCCGCATGGTAATTCGGAACACCGGGTCAGGGGCGGAAGCCAGCAGCCCACTCCGATGCGTCAGTGCCGGGGGTCTGGCTCGCCACCCTATTAAAAAACACCGAAGATTAATTGGTCTTCGGTGTTTTTGCTTTTGCAGAATCCGGGATTGGGAAAAGGTCGTCTGAAAGCTGGACTGCCTCCCAAATCTTGGATACCCGATAAAAGCCCTATTCAGGCGCTCTGTGCAAGCCGGGTT
>NZ_KV812110.1:0-1580 GCF_001813335.1 Neisseria sp. HMSC055H02
CGTCAAGGGTGATAAGGCGGAAACGGAAGGGGTTTGGGTTCATAATGCGTGTCCGTATGGAAATTTATCGGATAATAAATCTGTTGGCGAAGGAAAAAAATTTACACCAGCTCAAAAGAAAGCAATCATCCAAGAAAACATGAATAGAAACGGAGGGGTAGTGAAGTCTGACCAATCTGGAGAAGTTTTGGTTCGTCCTAAAAAGAGCCAAAAAGGTATCACCCCCCCATCAAATGAATGGCAGATTGACCATGTGCAAGCAAAAAGTAAAGGAGGTTCAAATAGTTATAAAAATGCACAGGTTTTATCCAGAAGAGAAAATATTAAGAAATCAAATAAATAGGTATCAATATGCAATGGAAATTTGAAGACCCTCAAAATACTGCTGTTATTACCACCAGAAGAATTTTGTCTAAAAAAAACGGAATCTTAGAAGTATGGCATGATGCTGATGATGGAATGTGGCAATTCTTAGATGGCAATGAAATTCATGAAGGAGATGCTGTGATAGTTAGTTTAAAAGAAATTGTCACTATTGATTCCTCAGTCAATCTCTTAAGTAATTTACCTCTTGGTGGTTACGCTTGGAGAAATACTATGTCGGAAAAATGGAATTTTGATTAGCAAGCGTAGGTTAGGTTAAAAAAAACCAACAATCAAAAGGTTGTCTGAAACCGTATTTGTTTCAGACAACCTTTCTATCAATGGAAATAGGATGTCGAGTACGCTTGCTTAACATGTCAAAGAAAAGAAGGGGCAAGTATGTCAAAATATTCTCGAGAGCAGGCTAAAAAACATGAGTTATAATCAAAAAGTTTTATCCCACTTGCAAAATTTTTGGATAAATCATGAAATTAAACGGTTTTCTTGGGCATTGGGAAGAATTATAGAAGAACTTCCCGATTTCCAAGTTTTCCAAGTGATTCCTAACCATGCAGATGAGCCTTGGGTTTATGTCAGCTCTGGGATAGGTCCATTTTTAGGACAGGAGTTTTTTATCGTCAGCCCGTTTGAAACGCCTGAACATATTGAGACCTTGGCGATGCTGGCATCGGCAAGTATGCATTATCCTGATCAATTTCAATTAGGAAAAACGGTCAATATCGGCAGACCGTGGGTCGAGCAATCATCCTTCCAGCATTTTCTGATTTCTCTGCCTTATCCTTATGGGCAAGAGTTGGAATATATGGATAATGTCCGATTTTTCTGGTTATTGCCGATTACTCATCAAGAGAGGCTTTTTTTAGAGACTCATTCGGTAGAAGAATTGGAAACAAGATTTGATGAGCTAGGTATTGATTATTTAGATATAAATCGTGCAAGCACTATATAACAGGGTAGATTAAAAACCCAACAATCAAAAGGTCGTCTGAAACTGTGTTTGGCTTTTCAGACGACCTTTTCTTCATTTGAAACAGAATATTAGGAACTAGGTTCTTCAAGAATCCTATACCTGCTCCTTCCACGGCAGCACCTTGGTCAAAACGGCAGACGGCTACAAAGCCATTGCCCGTATCCGGGCCGGCGACCGCGTCTTTGCCAAGGACGAAGCAAGCGGAGAAACGGGATACAAACCCGTT
>NZ_KV812110.1:1680-3251 GCF_001813335.1 Neisseria sp. HMSC055H02
GCGGAAGATTTGAAAGCGGGAAGCAGGCTGCATTCCGAAAGCGGCACAGAGCAGACCGTTCAAAGCATTACCGTCAAACAAGAACCGCTGCAAGCCTACAATCTGACCGTTGCCGACTGGCATACTTACTTCGTCAAGGGTGATAAGGCGGAAACGGAAGGGGTTTGGGTTCATAATGCTTGTCCTCCCAAAAGAGCTCCCGAATACCATGCAGGAACTGTATCTGAATCTACTTTTTTAAATTCAGCTGAGAAATGGCTAGGGAAAAACTATAAGTCATATCCAAATGGTCGATATGTATCACAAGATGGAATGCGACAGGTACGATATGGTCATCATGAAACAAATTCATCTACGCATCATGGTCATTTTGAATCATATGACAAACCCAATGGACGTGTAATAGAAAATAGTGTAGTAACAATTATTCAGGATTAAAAAATTATGAGTGTAAAAGAATTATTCAAAGTTATCTTAGATAAAAATAAAGATTTTCCTATTAGAACGATTCATCGCACTCCAATGGGGATACTTCCCAAACCTGTTGCTTTAAGTATTGTTCAATATGAAGATGACCAAGGATTTTATTTATTTTATTTGGATGAGACCGGTCAGGAACAAACGGATACTTATCATGACACATTAGATTCGGCATTTAAACAGGCTGAATTTGAATTTGGAATTAGAAAAGAAGAATGGATACAAAGATCTTAGGTATCAAACGTAAGATGGGTTGAAAAACTCAACAATCAAAAGGTCGTCTGAAACCATGTTTGGTTTTTCAGACGACCTTTCCGTCAATAAAAAATGGCGATATTGGAGCTCAACCCAGCCTACGGCTTGCTGGAATAGGGATGAAAGGTTTAAGAAAAAATGATTATAGTTGAACATTTAGAGCATTATTTGGGTGAAATCGAAAGCGGTATAAAATGCTTGGATCGGCGTTATCATCTCAGCGTTTCCGTATTCCCATCACAACCATATAAAGGGGCAACTACTTTTTCTACTTTAGGCTTGAATCGATATGACTTGAACTATAAGAGTAGGTTTGAATTAATTTTTACCTGTTCTGAAGAATGGAATAAAGAAAATATTGCAGCTTTTCTATCAGGAGTAGCTGAATATTTGATTGACAATAGAAAACCTATTTTAAGAGGTGAAATTATTCAATTACCTAGGGTAATTATCGAAGGTAGCAAAATGGACGCACTGTATGTTTCCGCCCCATTTTATTTCGACGATGATTTTCAGGTCTGTTATGGCGAACACTACAATACCGTTTTTCCTTTGCTTGTCCCGTTGTATAAACAGGAAGCGGAATTGGTGGAAAAAAAGGGTTGGAATGCTTTTGAGCAGTTCTTGCTGGATAATGAAGTTGACAACCTTTCGGATATGAATAGGAAACCGTTTGTTTGGTAAGGGCTTTCTTAAATTTGATCAAAGGTCGTCTGAAATTAAGCTTGTTTTTCAGACGACCTTTCCTTCATTTGAAGCAGGATATTGGGAATTAAGTTTTTCAAAAATCCTACACCTGCTCCTTACGCGGCAGCACCCTGGTCAAAACGGCAGAC
>NZ_KV812111.1:0-1106 GCF_001813335.1 Neisseria sp. HMSC055H02
GAGTGATTGGGGGCGGAAACAGCCGAAAACCTGTGTGTTGGGGTTTCGGTTGTCGGGGGAAAAAGGAATTTTGCAAAGGTCTCGGCCTATTTATCACCTAGAAACGGGTTGATGACTTTTAATCCGGCTGCGGCAAACGGAGTCGTATCTCGGGTAGCAACTGTCATATGGTGGTAACGGGCGATGGCCGCAATATAGCCGTCTGCCGCCGCAACGGAGAATCCTGCCTCTCGCGCTGTTGCACGGACTTCGGCATACGCAATGGCAGCTTCGATGTCAAAATCCAAAATACGGTCTGAAAATACAGGTAATACTGTTTCTTCCAGTTTTTCCAACAACAGCCGTTTTTTTCCGCCTTCAGGAAGGATGGCGATGCCGAAACGCAGTTCCGCCACGGTAATGCTGGAAAGATATAGTGTTTCCACCGGTTGTCTGTCCAACCAAGCGATGACAGCAGAGTCAGGCTTGGGGCGGAGCGGTTCGGAAATGATATTGGTGTCCAGCAGAATCATTAGAACCGTACCTCAGTTTGCTCTTTCCGTTCTATGTCTAAATCCACACCTCCTGCTTCTCGACCAATATCGGATAACAGTGAACCAAGACGGACACGTTGTTTGGGGCGTGCAGCTTGATCCAGTATCAGCCGTATTTCGGCTTCCGTACTCCGACCGGCGGCTAATGCGCGTGCTTTAAGGGCTCGATGGGTCTCTTCGGATAGGTTTCTGACTGTAATGGAAGGCATATCCGTTCCTTTCGAGGTTGTTTGAATACTGTCAAATGCTATCATTTTTAAAAATTGATAGCAAGCGAGGCGGATATTTCCTACAAACCAACAAGCCCGGCCGCAGCACCGTTTCCAGTGCTGAGGCCGGGTTGTCGTCACCGTATGGCTTCTGCAAATATGGTTTGTCGTATGTACGGATTCAAAACTACCGCGTCAATCTGTCATCCCCGTGTTCTTGATACAGGGAAGGTTTTTCTGCCGATTGGGTATTGCTGCGTTCCACTGATGTTTCTCCGACAATGGATCGACCGGCTGCCACAACGGCAATGTCCTGCATAAGCTTCGCTTCCGTTTTATAGTCAATTAAAATCAAAATAGGACA
>NZ_KV812112.1:0-1951 GCF_001813335.1 Neisseria sp. HMSC055H02
GCATGCGTGCGTTCCGCACACATGCTACTTGTTGAGTTTAGATTTCATATGGGCTATGGTTTGCATTTCCAAATGCACTTGTCATTTAAAAAAAGAAAAATAAACCTGTCTGTTTGGAAATAGCCAGTTGAGTTAAAAATAAAATATTTTGATATATTCTCGGAGGGATATCTGTCAATGCCTGATGGGAATTATCTTGTAAAAAATTTTTTAGAATAATTAATTTTCTTAAATCAATTATTTTTTCATCCTCATAATCATCTATATATGTATCTATTATCTCATTTATTTCATCGAAGAAATTTTTCTCAAATAACAAATTAACCTCTTGTTCTGAAAGTTTAAATACATATAGTTCATTATCATCAGCTTGATCGTGATCTAATTTTTTCATAGCTTCAGCACTTAACGGGACTATTATCTGTTTCATGTCAATGACTCCTTATCTTAAAATGTGTTACTCCATTATATTCAGCTTGAGTGCGCCCCTGCTGATTACCATTCGCATTAATTTTATTATTTGGTATATTACCATTCAAATCCAAATAAGGTCGTTTTCCAGATATTTTAGTATCTAAAATTCTAAAATAATTTCCTTCAATATCATGAATAATTTGGATCCCATTTTGCCCCTGATAAATTGCCTTACCTTTAGGGGTAAAGCTAACTGATGGGTTTGTCCCTACAAATTTTCTTATTGCCGCATTTAAATCTGCTTCTTGCCAATTTTGACTATACAAATTAGCTCTACCTGCTCCACCAGCTTTATTTTGCTGAGTAAATCCCATCTCACCATCGAGGACGGACATCCCCCCGGTCTTTTGCCCAGCACCGGTTTTGCCGTTCTTATTCCATACACTCCTTCCCGGCGAGACAGCACCGATCCTAATCCCGGTTATCATGCCTAATGCTCTGTCAACTTTGTCGGCAGCCCAATCACCTACCTCTTTTTCGACAGGGTTGTTGTATTCCATGATCACTGGGACATACGGTGCTTCCTTACCGACCGGTTTGCCGATAGTGCCGTTATATAGACCGATGAAGCCGTTTAGATAGGACGACGGCAGGTTGGCTATGCCTTTACCCACTCCTGCTGTAGCAGTATCAAAAGTTTTGTTCCGAATCTGCCGGCTTCTTTCCGTATAACTGGAAACCGCATTTCTTTTCAACTGCTCCCTCGTTTCCCTATAGCCCTGCTGTTCGGCAAATTTACCGCTGTCTCTGTAATACTTCATTGGGGCAAAATCCAGGAACGTTTCCCCGTCGGCTTTGAAACTTCCCGCTATGCTGCGCAGGAATTGTTCCGCCGCCGTGTCGGTGTCAGCATGTTTGGCATAATAAGCCGCATCGACCTGACGCATGGCTTGCGCCACCAGCCGCTTTTCTGCCTGCTGTTGGGAAATGCCGGGATGAAGTTTGGCAAATTTGGCGGCATTATCTTTAATTTTTCTGATCTCGCTGTCGTGCAGCTGCCTATTGTTCCAATCGATATTCGCCCCTACTGCCGCCGTGCCTGCATTCCCGCCCGCAGCATAGCCGATAGCCGCCCCGCCCAGTGCGTTGACCGCCGCTTTGCCCGCCGGACCGAGGTTTTCCGCCGCTTTGTCCAAATACGGTGCGGCAAGGGAAGTGCCGCCGCCGGCCAGTATGCCGCCGAGGTTGCCCGTCGTCAGTCCGCCTGCCACTCCGTGCAGGATATTCCTGCCTATGCCGCCTTCTTTCCAGGTGTCGTAGCGGCTTTGGTTTTCGGCAAGGTAGGCGTTTACTTGACCGAGGGATGCGCGGATGGCAGCTTTTTCGGTTTCGCTGTCCGTATTTTGCAGTTCGGCCTCCAGCAGGGTTTTGGCTGCCTGATACCGTTCGTAGCTTCGGGTATTGCCGAGTTTGTCGGAAACGGCTGCTGTGGTTTGTGCGGCATTTTTGCCGAACTCCTGCGTTACTTCCCTTTGCA
>NZ_KV812113.1:0-628 GCF_001813335.1 Neisseria sp. HMSC055H02
GGCAGCCTCGAAGAAATCTGATTGATTTTTAAGAAATCACTTTGCTGGCCGGAGTCTGAGATAGGATCATTGTACGACAGCTTGTTCTCAACAACGGAATTATAACCTTACTGCTTCAGCAGAAGTAAACCCCTGAAACATCAGTTCCTTCAATTCATCCTTTTTTAATACAATGACTGAATCTGATTGAAGATAGTTTTCGAAATTGTCCTTAGTTAACTGCCAGATACCATTACGGTAATTTTTATAATCATAATTATATTGTTCTTTGGTTATAATTCCTTCTCTTAGATAAATATCAAAAGATATTTTTGCGTTTAATTCAAAATTTTCCTTATGATCAATCAAATAATGTATCTTTTTCTTATAGACAAAAATAGATATGCATTGAATATATTGAAAGATGTCATTTAATAATTCAGACTTAAATTTCTCAATCTTTTCCATATTTGCCAAACTCCTTGATAACTTTATCTTCAGCAAGTCGTAGTCTGCATTAAATCTGCAGGTAGGGTGTCGCGGTACGCACGCACGCGAGCTTGAGTCTAATAAAAAAGGTCGTCTGAAACATTTTTCCGGCTTTCAGACGACTTTTGCTAAATATTATCGGCAGCGGCTCAATGCCAAC
>NZ_KV812114.1:0-282 GCF_001813335.1 Neisseria sp. HMSC055H02
AAAAATCAATCAGATTTCTTCGAGGCTGCCTTTGTTCTATATCAATTTTGATACGGAAGTGTATCTGCATATGGATTGGGACAGATGTCATGAAGATTATGTCTATGATGACTGGTTTTCAAAGGCAATGGATTTTGGGTATTTAATACCGGACGAATTCTGTTACTGGAAAATTGAAGGGCGGGATTATTGGAAATTTAGACAATTATAAATATAAGCAAGCCATAGCTTGTATGAATTCAAAAGGCCGTCTGAGACCTTTGCAAAATTCCCCAAAATCCC
>NZ_KV812115.1:0-1292 GCF_001813335.1 Neisseria sp. HMSC055H02
GGAACAAAGAGGGCTGGGAAATTATTTTTTGGATTTAAAAATAGTAAGCGAAGGAATTAATGTTTATTATCATAGATATATTGTTAATAATTGTGGACAATATATTCCTGATAAATATTCTTCCGTGCAAGGAAATTATACTAAAAATATGACGACTTCCTATGGATTTTATCTGCCTCAAGATTTTATTCAAATTGTTTCCGAAATTCCTATTGGCTGTTGGAAATGGAATTATGGTAAACCTGATAATTCTACCATAAATTCTCTAACAAAATCATTTGATTATATGTTTCATTACCAAACCCTTTGGGATGGTAATGATTTTTACAGTTGCCCTAAGAAACCTTAAATCACACGAGGAAATGCAGTAATGTCTCAAACTAAAAATTTGTTTTGGATTTATCTGGAAATTATACAAGCGAAGTATTGTCTTATTATTTATGGGAACAGAAAATACTCCGTCTAAAACGGATATTTTGTCGAATAATTGGAGATGAATATGCAAGCGTTTGTATATTATTTAATCAGTTTATTTTTTGGAATTATTCCAGGTTTTATTCTTGGAGTTAAAATTTATCGTAGGATTTCGGGAAATAAATCTTAAATGAATAGGAAAGAGCTATGATAGGAATACTTTTTTTTATTGCCAATATCACTATATTTGGTTTTTTAGGATTTATTATTGGGATAGTATTTGAATGGAAGAGCAAAAAATATGAAATCCTACGTTCTGAAAAAAGGCTTTTGTTTTATATTGTCGGTGCGATACTTTGGTTTTTTATAATGTTTGGTGATGAAATAATAGGTATGTATCAGCTAAAAAAATTATGTGAGTCTGAAAAAATCTTTTTAATAAAGGATGTCAGTAAACTAAGAAATAAAAATTTAATTTTGGAATTTGATAGTAAAAATCGTGGGAATGTTAGGTATTCTGCTATACCTATAAAATATAATGTATCGAAGTATCTGGATGCTTCAAATCAAAGTGAAATTTTTACATATAAGACATATATGCCATACGGAGGGTGGTTTTCTCGAATGATGGCATCTTTAATCGGCGCAGGAGGATATGTATTGTTTTTTGATAAGAAAGAAGTATGTAAATCATCAGATTATAATATTTTGAAAGAGAAATATAAATTCTCCATATCAGATATTATCTATAAATAATTTAAGCAAGCCGTAGCCTGCATAAAGTCTCTGTTTCACCAGGTCGGATGTGCACGGAATAGACGCACGCAGTTGTTTGAATTTGGTATTGTAAGGTCGTCTGAAAATTTCAGACGACCTTT
>NZ_KV812116.1:0-12990 GCF_001813335.1 Neisseria sp. HMSC055H02
AACGCTTCGGCAGGTTCTACAATATTGTGAAATTTGTAAGCTGGCGTTGTCTTTTGCACTTTGTTACATTAACTTTTGCACTTGGTGCGTTTTAAAAGTTGCGGCAGCTTTGGCACTATATCGCATAGCAGAAAATAAGAAAAGCAACATTTTCGGCACTTTATTTTCATTTTAGAATTGCAATCTATTTGGCACAGTCGATATTTTAAAAATTGTCAAAATTTCCGCGACACTATGACAAAGCCGCCGCCCCTTACATTATTAGACAAAATAAACAAAAGGTCGTCTGAAACCCGCGATACAGGCTTTCAGACGACCTTTCTTATTGCTTAAGAACGTTGAAACAGATTATTTGGCTGCTTCAGGTTGGCTGGCGGCTGCCGCTTTATCGCCTTCTTTAGCGAAGTATTTGGCGTGGATTTTGTCGTATTCGCCGCTGTCGCGTACTTTTTTCAGCGCTTCGTTCAGCATTTTGACGGTCGCTTCGTCGCCTTTGCGTGCGGCGATGCCGTAGTTTTCAATCGTGAAATCAGGCAGGGTGATGAAGTCCATGCTTTTGGTCGGGTTGTTTTTCACATAGTTGGCGATGACCGCGCTGTCGCTGACTACGGCATCGACGCCGCCGTTTTCCAGCTCTTTGATAACCAAAGGAACGCTCTCGAAGCGGGCGATTTTAGGATTGTCGTTGCCCAAGAGTTTGGAAACGGAGAAGTCGCCGGTTTGTCCGGTAACGACACCGACTTTCGCCATGTTTTTGAGGTCGTCTGAAGAGGCGACTTTTTTACCTTTGGGAACGAGGACGACTTGGGTGATTTCAAAATAAGGGTCGGTGAAATCCATGGACTGCTTGCGCTCGTCGGTAATGGTTACGCCGGAGATGACGATATCCGTATCGCCGTTTTTGAGCGCGGGGAAGAGGCTGTCCCAAGGCTGGTGTTTGAATTCGACTTTGAATCCGCCGGCTTTTGCCATCGCGTTCATCAAATCGACGTCGAAACCTTCAACGTTGCCGGCGGAATCCAATGATTCGAAAGGGGCGAATTCGGCGTTGGCGGCGACGCGGTACACTTTGTCGGCTTTAGGGGCTGACGAGGAAGCGTCTTTGCTTTGGCCGCCGCAGGCGGAGAGTGCCAGCGCGGAGCAGGCGAGGGCGGCTGCAATCCATTTTTTCATGTTCATGGGGAGGTTCCTTCTTTACGGATATTAATAAATAAACGGATAGTTTAACACGGTTTGGTAAAATCGCTACGCGTCAGTGGTCTTTTTCGCGGAAAAAAGCGTAGGTTACGTCATGGAAGAGGTCGGTATGCGGGCTGTCTTCGTAGTTCAATTCGGCGAGCGCGTCTTCAAAGGCAAGCTGGATGGACTCGACGGCTTCGTTTGCCATTTCGGACGGCAGCGAACGGATCAGGCCTTTGAGGGCGGTGGCGAGGACGTGGTTCTGCATACGCAAAACGTCGTTGGCTTCTTCCAAATATTCGAGGCGTTGTTCGATGCTGCTCATGATGTGTTCCTGGGAATCTGTTAAAATACCGCATTATAGCAAATCACGGCATTCGCTATGCGCGTGAAATGAAATGACACAACGGAAGAACGAAAGCTAAAAATGGATACGAATCGTCCCGATACGCCACAACAAACGGATGAAAGCCTAGATTGGGAAAGTCGCTTGGAAAAGCTGCGGCAAACCCGCCAATTGAACGCACCTTACACACACGCGCCTTTAGTGCGCGAATCTCAAGAGCCAGCACTCGAGCAGAAGCCCAAAGCCAAGTCGGTCAAGCTTGACGATGCCAACCGCGATGCCGTCTTGACGGAATATCTGCGCAAATGGCAGGAGGAACACAACGCCATGCTGGAGGAAGACGCCGCTGAAACGGCGGAGACCGATGCGATGGTGATTTTGCAGGAAAACTGGCTGAACGCGCAGTCTTCGCTGCAAATGAGCGCGTCCGATCGGCAAATCGAGTCCACGCGCACGGTTTGGCTGAACCCGAAACGTAAAACGGTCGAATTTGACGCGCCCGCAAAAGCAGAGACAACGTCGTCTGAAAACGAAAATCCGCAGGTACAAGAGCAGGTTTCAGACGACCCCAAAGAAGAAACGGCGCCGATTACCGTCCATATCAACGTATTAAACCCGCAGGTCATCAACCGCAGGGAAGTGTTCTGCATTTCCGAGCAAGACCTGAGCGAGCGTTTGATCAAACGCCTGCGCCCGCACGTCGCCGACGCCGTCAACGGCATGATACGCACCGCCGTGCAGAAACAAATGGCGTTGTTTACCTACCAGCTCCAACAAACCCTCAGCGAACAGGCGCCCGATTTGGTGGAACAGCTTTTGGATTACAACGTGAAAAAAATCCTGAACGACATCAAATACGAAATGAAATACAGTCAGGGAAACAAAAAAGCGTGATCACGCCGCCGCTTCAGGTATCGGACTGAAAATGCTGATTTTTCCGCCGGTTTTGTATATAATGGCGGCTCACGTTATCGTGATTTAACTCCTTTCAAATAATTTATGCCCGATGAACCGTCGGGCATTTTTTTGGGCGTGGATTTTATGAACAAAAACAAATGGATTTGGATACTGATTGTTGCCGCCGTGGTAGTCGGTTATCAAAAAATGCAGCAGGGGCGGCAAGGTCAGGCAGCGGATGCCGTACCAACCCAAACGCAGCCCCAAACCCAAGCGGGAAAACGCCAATCCGGGCAGCCCCAGCCTGAACAGTCTAAATCCAAAAAGCCTCAACCGAAGCAGCCGAAGTCCGAACACCAAGCAGGGCAGGGCAGCGCGGAACAAATATTACAGCAAGCCTTTGAAAACCAACAGAGCGATATTCAAGTGAAAGGCGAAGGTGCCGTTCTCAAAACGCTGCCCGACGACAACCAAGGCACGCGCCATCAGCGTTTTATCTTGAAGCTGTCGAGCGGGCAAACGCTTTTAGTGGCGCACAACATCGACCTCGCCGACAAAATCAAAGGCTTGAAAAAAGGCGATAAAGTCGGCTTCTACGGCGAATACGAATGGTCGGAGCAGGGCGGCGTCCTCCATTGGACGCACCACGACCCCGCAGGCCGCCATGCCGACGGCTGGCTGGAACACGACGGGCAGATTTATCAATAAAGCTTGGAACGATTGCAAAAGGTCGTCTGAAAAACGTTTTCAGACGACCTTTTTGTATGGTTCAAATTGTCTCTTATTTCTTCGCTGCCCTTCTCGCGCGGAGGACTTCGACCACGCCCGGCAGGATAGAAATCACGATAATCGCCACCATCACCAATGCCAGATTGTTTTTGACAACCGGAATATTGGCGAAGAAATAGCCGGCATAGGAAAACGACAAGACCCACAATACCGCGCCGATGATGTTGTAGCGGATGAAAGTGCCGTAGTGCATGCTGCCCATGCCTGCGACAAACGGGGCGAACGTCCGCACAATCGGGACGAAGCGGGCGATGATGATGGTTTTGCCGCCGTGTTTTTCGTAGAATGCGTGGGTTTTCTCCAGATACGACTGGCGGAAGATTTTGGAATCGGGGTTGGCAAAGAGTTTGCGCCCGAAAAACTTGCCAATCATGAAGTTGGCGGCATCGCCCAAAATCGCGGCAGCCAAAAGCAGCGCGACCATGATATGAATATTCATGCTGCCGACCGCGGCAATCCCGCCCGCGGCAAACAGCAGCGAATCGCCCGGCAGAAACGGCGTAACCACCAAGCCGGTTTCGCAGAAAATAATCAAAAACAACACTGCGTAAATCCATACGCCGTATTGCGCGGAAATCTCAACCAAATGCTGGTCGATGTGGAGGATAAAATCAATAAGGGTCGAAATCACGAGATTTTCCTGAAATAAAAAAGACAGGGGTCGTCTGAAAACAGACGCGTTGCCAAATGTCCGCCATTGTATATGAAACCCATGACGCGCGCCCCTTTTTCAGACGACCCCGCGCCTTGATACGCGCTGACAAAACAACGTACAATAAACCCGATTCCAACCCATCCGGTATGCCTTTGTGAACCAGCTTATTTTCGACTTCGCCGAACGCGGCTATCCCGGTTTCGACAAATTCCTCGGAACGGAAAATGCCGAACTGGTCTATGTGTTACAGCATAAACACGACCCGTTTATCTACGTCTGGGGCGAAGAAGGCGCGGGCAAAAGCCACCTGCTGCGCGCATGGGTCGCCCAAGCGCTCGACGCAGGGAAAAAAGCCGTCTATATCGACGCTGCCGCCACGCCCCTGACCGAAGCCGCCTTTGAAGCCGAATACCTCGCCATCGACCAAATCGAAAAACTGGGCAACGAAGAACAAGCCCTCCTGTTTGCCGTATTCAACCGCTTCCGCAACAGCGGCAAAGGCTTTCTGCTGTTAAGCTCCGAACACACGCCCCAACAGCTCGTCATCCGCGAAGACTTGCGTACCCGCATGGCGTACTGCCTCGTTTACGAAGTCAAACCCCTGACCGACCAAGAAAAAATCGACGCGCTCGTCAGCATGGCGGCAGCACGCCAAGTCACCATAGATCCCGAAATCTTCGAATACCTGCTCAACCACTGGCGGCGCGACATGGACAGCCTGATGCAGATGCTCGACACGCTGGACAACTACGCCGTTACCATGGGCAAACGCATCACCCTGCCGCTTCTGCGCCAGCTTTTGAAACAACAGGAAACCCAATGAAAAACCTCGCCATCTTCGACCTCGACAACACCCTCATCAACACCGACTCCGACCACTCTTGGCCGCAATACCTCATCAAAAAAGGGCTGGTTGACGCTGCCGAAACCGAAGCGCAAAACGAAAAATTCTACCGCGACTACCAAAACGGCTGCCTCGACATCGACGCCTTCCTCAAATTCCACCTTGCCCCGCTTGCCCGTTACAGCAAAGAAGAGCTGGCGGAATTTCATCGCGAATTTATGGCAGAGTTCATCACGCCCCACATCTCGCCCATGCAGCGTATGCTGGTGCAGAGCCACCAAATGTCCGGCGACGAAACCCTCGTCATCTCCTCGACCAACGAGTTCATCATCACCCCCATCTGCCACTTTTTCGGCATCACCAACATCATCGGCACCCAACTCGAAACCGGTGCCGACGGCCGCTACACCGGCAACTACATCGGCACGCCCAGCCTCAAAGAAGGCAAAATCACCCGCCTGAACCAATGGCTCGCCGAACGCGGCGAAACGCTCGAAAGCTATGGCAAAACCTATTTTTACAGCGACTCCAAAAACGACCTGCCGCTGCTGCGCCTCGTCAACGAACCCGTCGCCGTCAATCCCGATGCCGAGCTGGAACAAGAAGCCAAAGCAAAAGGTTGGCCGATATTGAACTTCAAATAATCAAAACCGCTCCCGTCGCCCAAACGGGCGCAATCCCGTAGCATGGGCTTCTCCTACGAAAACAAAAGGTCGTCTGAAAATAGCACAAGCCGTAGCGTGGGCTTTGCCCACGAAAAGTAAAAGGTCGTCTGAAAACAAACAAAACAAATCCCTCTAAAAGCTCTACAAATCGACAAATAAGGAAAACACCCATGTCCATCCGCGCCATCATCCACGCCCTGCTGCTTGCCTTCGTCCTACCCGCAACCGCGCAAACCGTCAACCCGGCAGAATACGCCCCCGCATCCGAAAATCCCGCACAACCCATCAAACCCGTCAAACTTTCCATCTTGGTTTCTCCCGAAGGCAAAGCCGTAGAAGTCAGCATCCTCGAATCCAGCGGTTATGAAGGACTCGACGAAACAGCCGTGGCAACCGCCAAAAAAGACAAATACGATGCCGCCGGATACTGGGTGAAATATAAAGGAACCATCGAGTTTAAAAACCAATAGGCCGTCTGAAATGTCCACGTTCAAACCCGTCATCGTTACCACCACCGCCCCGACCCGCGAAGAAGCCGAAAAAATCGGCAGCCTGCTTTTGGACAAGCAACTCGCCGCCTGCGTGCAATACGAAGCCATCACCAGCCAATACCTTTGGAACGGCGAAATCTGTCGCGACGACGAAATCCGCATCACCATCAAAACCTCGCGCCACTGCTACCGCGAAATCCAAAAAACCATCATCGCCAACCACAGCTACGAATGCCCGCAAATCCTGATGCAAAACGTATCGCGCGGATACGCCCCCTATTTGCGCTGGCTGAAGCAGTGTCTGGGTTTATAAAACAGTCGTTCCACTCGAGGTCGTCTGAAAAACGCCCAAGCATCATTATGAATTTACAGGGAAGTCCACTATAATGACGGCTTTTGATTTTCAGACGACCTTATAGTGGATTAACTTTCAACCAGTACGGCGTTGCCTCGCCTTGCCGTACTATCTGTACTGTCTGCGGCTTCGTCGCCTTGTCCTGATTTAAATTTAATCCACTATACGTCTGCATCCGCAATCCCAAACCAAAAGGAAACCCATGTTCCGCACCATGCTCGGCGGCAAGATACACCGCGCCACCGTTACCGAAGCCAACCTCAACTACGTTGGCAGCATCACCATAGACCAAGACCTGCTCGACGCCGCAGGCATCCTCGTCAACGAAAAAGTCGCCATCGTCAACAACAACAACGGCGAACGCTTTGAAACCTACACCATCCCGGGCGAACGCGGCAGCGGCGTCGTCTGTCTCAACGGCGCCGCCGCACGGCTCGTCCAAAAAGGCGACATCGTGATCATCATGTCCTACGTCATGCTGTCCGAACCCGAAATTGCCGCGCACGAACCCAAAGTCGTCCTCGTAGACGAACACAACAAAATCCGCGACATCCTCTCCTACGAGCCGCCGCACACCGTCCTATAAAACACAAAGGTCGTCTGAAACCGCAAAATCCGCTTTCAGACGACCTTTCAGCCATTTTCAGACGACCTTCGAGAAAGCCCCATCATCATGAACATCCGCATCAACAACCTCACCGTCGGTAACGACCTTCCCTTTACCCTGTTCGGCGGCATCAACGTACTGGAAGACCTCGATTCCACCCTCAAAGCCTGCGAAAAATACGTCAAAGTAACCGACAAACTCGGCATTCCCTACGTCTTCAAAGCCTCCTTCGATAAAGCCAACCGCTCCTCCATCCACTCCTTCCGCGGCGTCGGCTTGGACGAAGGCATGAAAATCTTCCAAGCCGTCAAACGCGAGTTTAACGTGCCCGTCATCACCGACGTCCACGAACCCTACCAATGCGCCCCCGTCGCCGAAGTCTGCGACGTCATCCAACTGCCCGCCTTCCTCGCCCGCCAAACCGACCTCGTCGTCGCCATGGCAAAAACCGGCAACGTCATCAACATCAAAAAACCCCAGTTCCTCAGCCCTTCGCAGATGAAAAACATCGTTGAAAAATTCCAAGAAGCGGGCAACGGACAAATCATCCTGTGCGAACGCGGCGCCAACTTCGGCTACGATAACCTCGTCGTCGATATGCTCGGCTTCGGCGTCATGAAAAAAACCTGCGGCGGCCTGCCCGTCATCTTCGACGTAACCCACTCCCTGCAAACCCGCGAATCCGGTGCGGCCGCATCCGGCGGACGGCGCGCGCAAGTGCTGGACTTGGCACTCGCCGGCATGGCAACCCGCCTCGCAGGCCTCTTCCTCGAATCACACCCCAACCCCGACCAAGCCAAATGCGACGGCCCCAGCGCCCTGACACTTGCCCAACTGGAAGACTTCCTGACCCGCGTCAAAGCCGTGGACGAAACCGTCAAATCCTTCGCGCCTATGGACATCCGTTAACACAGTATGGCAAACGAAAGGTCGTCTGAAAACCCGGATTCAAGGTTTTCAGACGACCTTTCGTTTTTATATTTGATGCCAAAGGAAATGCCCCTTGAAACCGAAGAATTTCAAGGGGCTGATGATGTTCTCCAGAACAGTAGTTCTAAAGTACAGAGCATTGCGACACGATGTATTTTCATACATCCTTCGAGGTCTTATTGTAGCAACGTTTCTCATTTCGCAGTGCAACAATATGCTGCGGATTCTAGCGGGCACAGTAACTGAAGTCAACTATTTCATTTGCATGTTAATGCTTTTTTCAGATATATTGCTGTTGTTGTTTATGAAATTGCGGAGAAACAAATGACTGCTTTTAAACCCAATCCACTGAATTACATCCTCGGTCTCGACATCGGTATTGCATCCGTCGGTTGGGCAATGGTGGAAATTGATGATAAAGAAAATCCGGTTCGCCTGATTGATTTGGGCGTGCGTGTTTTTGAGCGTGCGGAAGTGCCGAAAACAGGAGACTCACTGGCCGCGGCAAGGCGTTCGGCACGCAGTCTTCGCCGACTCATCCGCCGCCGCGCCCACCGTCTGCTTCGAACGCGCCGTCTGTTGAAGCACGAAGGCGTTTTAAAACCCGAAGATTTTGATGAAAACGGCTTTATCAAATTATTACCGAATACACCTTGGCAACTTCGTGCGGCCGCATTAGACCGCAGGTTGGCACCTTTGGAGTGGGCAGCGGTTTTGCTGCATTTGGTCAAACATCGCGGCTATTTATCGCAACGGAAAAATGAAGGCGAAACTGCCGACAAGGAGCTTGGCGCTTTGCTCAAAGGCGTAGCCGACAATACCCTCGCTTTACAGGCAGGCGATTTTCGCACTCCGGCCGAATTGGCTTTGAATAAATTTGAAAAAGAAAGCGGTCATATCCGTAACCAGCGCGGAGATTATTCGCATACGTTCAGCCGCAAAGATTTACAAGCGGAACTGGTTTTGCTGTTTGAAAAACAAAAAGAATTCGGCAATCCGTATGTTTCAGACGACCTCAAAAACGGTATTGAAAACCTGCTGATGACGCAACGTCCTGCCCTATCCGGCGATGCCATTCAAAAAATGTTAGGACATTGCACCTTCGAGCCGGCAGAACCGAAAGCAGCCAAAAACACCTACACCGCCGAACGTTTTATCTGGCTGACCAAACTGAACAATCTGCGTATTTTAAATCAAGGAAACGAACGTCCGCTGACTGATGCCGAACGTACCACGCTTATGGACGAACCATACAAAAAGTCCAAGCTGACCTATGCCCAAGCCCGCAAACTGCTGGGCTTGAACGATACGGCATTCTTCAAAGGCTTGCATTACGGCAAAGACAATGCCGAATCCGCAACACTGATGGAAATGAAGGCTTACCACGCCATCAGCCGCGCGCTAGAAAAAGAGGGTTTGAAAGACAAGAAATCTCCTTTGAGCCTTTCTCCCGAATTACAGGATGAAATCGGCACAGCATTTTCCCTCTTTAAAACTGATGAGGATATTTCAGGTCGTCTGAAAGGCTGCTTGCAATCTGAAATCTTGGATGCGCTGTTGAAACACATCAGCTTCGACAAGTTCATCCAAATTTCTTTGAAAGCATTGCGCCGAATTGTGCCGTTGATGGAACAAGGCAAACGTTACGATGAGGCCTGCGCCGAAATCTACGGGGATCACTATGGCAGGAAAAATTCGGAGGAAACGCTTTATCTGCCGCCGATTCCCGCCGACGAAATCCGTAATCCTGTCGTCCTGCGCGCCTTATCTCAAGCAAGGAAAGTCATTAACGGCGTCGTACGACGTTACGGTTCGCCGGCACGCATCCACATCGAAACGGCGCGGGAAGTGGGTAAATCGTTCAAAGATCGCAAAAAAATTGAGAAACGTCAGGAAGAAAACCGCAAAGACAGGGAAAAAGCCGCTGCCAAATTCCGAGAATATTTACCCAATTTTGTCGGCGAACCCAAATCCAAAGATATTCTGAAACTGCGCCTGTACGAGCAACAGCACGGAAAATGCCTGTATTCAGGCAAGGTAATCGATATACGTCGTCTGAACGAAAAAGGCTATGTTGAAATTGACCATGCTCTGCCGTTTTCACGTACATGGGATGACAGTTTCAACAATAAAGTGCTAGTGTTGGGCAGCGAAAACCAAAACAAAGGCAACCGAACACCTTATGAATATTTTAACGGCAAAGACAACAGCCGCGAATGGCTGGAATTTAAAGCGCGCGTAGAAACCAGCCGTTTTCCTCACAGTAAAAAGCAACGGGTTCTACTGCAAAAATTCGATGAAGAAGGATTTAAAGAACGCAACTTGAACGATACGCGCTACGTCAACCGTTTCCTATGTCAATTTGTTGCCGACCATATGCAACTGACCGGAAAAGGAAAAAGACGTGTATTTGCCTCCAACGGACAAATTACCAATTTATTGCGCGGTTTTTGGGGATTACACAAAGTACGTGCGGAAAACGACCGCCATCATGCTTTGGACGCAGTTGTCGTTGCCTGTTCGACCGTTGCCATGCAGCAGAGAATTACCCGTTTTGTACGTTACAAAGAAATGAACGCGTTTGACGGTAAAACTGTGGATAAAGAGACGGGCGAAGTGCTGCATCAAAAAACACACTTCCCGCAACCTTGGGAATTTTTCACGCAGGAAGTTATGATTCGCGTCTTTGGCAAACCAGACGGCGAACCCGAATTTGAGGAAGCCGATACCCCCGAAAAACTGCGCGCGCTGCTTGCTGAAAAAGTGTCTTCGCGCCCCAAAGCCGTACACGAATACGTCACCCCGCTGTTTGTTTCGCGCGCGCCCAATCGGAAGATGAGCGGGCAAGGTCATATGGAAACCGTCAAATCCGCCAAACGGCTAAATGAAGGTATCAGCGTATTGCGCGTACCGCTGACTCAGTTAAAACTGAAAGACTTGGAAAAAATGGTCAATCGGGAACGCGAACCTAAACTATACGAAGCGCTGAAAGCACGATTGGAAGCACATAAAGACGATCCCACCAAAGCCTTTGTCGAGCCGTTTTACAAACATGATAAAGCAGGTAACCCAACTCAGCAGGTAAAAGCCGTACGCATAGAGCAAGTGCAGAAAACCGGCGTATGGGTGCGCAATCAAAACGGCATCGCCGATAATGCGACTATGGTACGGGTAGATGTGTTTGAAAAAGCTGGCAAATATTATTTGGTGCCGATTTACAGTTGGCAGGTGGCGAAAGGGATTTTGCCAGATAAGGCGATAATTGCCTTTAAAGACGAAGAGGAGTGGCAACTTATTGATGACAGTTTCAACTTCAAATTCCCATTACATCCTAATGATTTAGTTGAGGTAATAACTAAAAAAGCTAGAATATTTGGTTACTTTGCTAGCTGTCATCGAGGTACAGGTAATATTAATATCCGTATCCACGATCTGGATAATAAAGTCGGGAAAAATGGAATTCTGGAAGGCATCGGCGTCAAAACCGCCCTTTCATTCCAAAAATACCAAATTGATGAACTCGGCAAAGAAATCAGACCATGTCGTCTGAAAAAACGTCCGCCTGTCCGTTAAATAAACTTATCCCTGTTTCAGACGACCTGAAGCAGGGATTTTTCGTCGCACAAACACAAAGGAGAAAACACATGACATGGCGCAGCCTGCTTATCCAAAACAGCGGCAAACTGTCGCTGCACCGCGAACAAATGCTGATTCGTCAAAACGGAGAATCTTATACCGTCCCCTTGGAAGACATCGCCGTCATCGTTGTCGAGCATCGGGAAACACTGATTACCGCTCCGCTTTTATCGGCATTGGCAGAATACGGAACCACTCTGCTGACTTGCGACGAACAATTCCTACCCTGCGGCCAATGGCTGCCTTACTCGCAATACCACCGCCAATTAAAAACCCTCAAACTGCAACTGAATATCAGCGAACCCTTAAAAAAGCAACTTTGGCAACATATCGTCCGCCGAAAAATCCTCAACCAAGCATTTGTTGCCGACGAAACAGGCAATGACATTGCGGCTAAACGGCTACGCGCATTGGCTGCCGAAGTTCGCTCCGGCGATACAGGGAACCGCGAAGCTCAAGCCGCCGCCCTCTATTTTCAAGCCGTGTTTGGAGAAAAATTTACCCGCAACGACAACAATGCCGTCAATGCCAGTCTGAATTACGCCTACGCCGTGATTCGGGCCGCCGTTGCCCGATCCCTTGCCTTATATGGTTGGTTGCCCGCACTGGGACTGTTTCATAAAAGCGAACTCAATCCCTTCAATCTTGCCGACGACTTTATCGAACCATTGCGCCCGCTTGTTGACCTGACCATACTGAATCTGAAAGAGCAAGGTCGTCTGAAAAGCGAATTAACACCGCAAACCAAACAAGCCTTGATCAGAGTCCTGCACTCCCAAGTCGGCATCGAACAGCAGACCTTCAGCACACTAGCAGCCATAGACAAAATGATTGCCTCATTCCAGCCGAGCATCGTCGCAAAAAACGCCAGGCTGCTGAAACTGCCCGAAATCCTGCCTTTGAAAGAATATCAATATGAGTGAGGCAAAGTTTATGCGGATTATCGTCTTTTTCGACCTGCCGGTTACCACCGTCTCCAAACGCAAAGCCGCCAACCAATTCCGACATTTCCTATTGAAAGACGGCTATCAAATGCTGCAACTTTCCGTGTACAGCCGGATTGTCAAAGGCAGAGATGCGTTGCAGAAACACCACAACAGACTATGCGCCAACCTGCCGCAAGAAGGCTCGATACGCTGTTTGGAAGTAACGGAAAAGCAGTTTGCCGCCATGAAACTGCTTTTAGGTGAACTCAAAACCCAAGAAAAAAAGGTCAATTCAGACCAATTATTGCTGTTCTAGTCTCCGTTTTTTAGACAAAAGAAAGCGGGGAATCCTTATAAAATAAGGATTCCCCGCTGAGATATTGTAGCACTGCGAAATGAGAAAGGGAGCTACAACACCGCGCCCGTTATTAATGCCGAAGGGAAAATTGTAGCACTGCGAAATGAGAAAGGGAGCTACAACAATTGGGAGGCGTTTCAGCAGTTGCAGAAAATTGTAGCACTGCGAAATGAGAAAGGGAGCTACAACATAGACGCTTCAGGACGGCATAATCCTGCTATTGTAGCACTGCGAAATGAGAAAGGGAGCTACAACCCACCGACACATCTAATGCTTCAGCAATTTATTGTAGCACTGCGAAATGAGAAAGGG
>NZ_KV812116.1:13090-13306 GCF_001813335.1 Neisseria sp. HMSC055H02
CTGCGAAATGAGAAAGGGAGCTACAACGTTGCGATGCCATTCATAGCATCAAGTGTGATTGTAGCACTGCGAAATGAGAAAGGGAGCTACAACGACGGTTCGCCGTTTATTGTTCTTTAAAAGATTGTAGCACTGCGAAATGAGAAAGGGAGCTACAACCCTTTTAGTTGATGATGAATTGCATAGTTTATTGTAGCACTGCGAAATGAGAAAGGG
>NZ_KV812116.1:13406-13755 GCF_001813335.1 Neisseria sp. HMSC055H02
TGCGAAATGAGAAAGGGAGCTACAACTTGATAATAAAGCCTTTCAGCCCGCCACCTATTGTAGCACTGCGAAATGAGAAAGGGAGCTACAACTTGAAGGGTGTAGGCTGCAATCTGGCTAATATTGTAGCACTGCGAAATGAGAAAGGGAGCTACAACTATATATTACGCCCCTTGAAAGAGGCAATTATTGTAGCACTGCGAAATGAGAAAGGGAGCTACAACCCGGACTTCAAAGCATGGCACATCAATTCCATTGTAGCACTGCGAAATGAGAAAGGGAGCTACAACTCTTTTGTGTGCGAAGCCGCTGAAAAACTCATTGTAGCACTGCGAAATGAGAAAGGGAG
>NZ_KV812116.1:13855-14337 GCF_001813335.1 Neisseria sp. HMSC055H02
ACTGCGAAATGAGAAAGGGAGCTACAACCCATCGTTTGGCGTACCGCAAATCGTCCGCATTGTAGCACTGCGAAATGAGAAAGGGAGCTACAACCCGGACTTCAAAGCATGGCACATCAATTCCATTGTAGCACTGCGAAATGAGAAAGGGAGCTACAACTCGCCATCGGATCGTTCGCACCGGATTCGAATTGTAGCACTGCGAAATGAGAAAGGGAGCTACAACTACCGCCAAGTTCTGACGCCATTTTGATTAATTGTAGCACTGCGAAATGAGAAAGGGAGCTACAATTATCCCTCCAAAACAGGCATCGTATATGGAATTGTAGCACTGCGAAATGAGAAAGGGAGCTACAACCCTTTACATCAACGTCCGTTATTTCCAGTTATTGTAGCACTGCGAAATGAGAAAGGGAGCTACAACATGTTATGTAGCAAATCAAGCAGCGGCATAATTGTAGCACTGCGAAATGAGAAAGGGA
>NZ_KV812116.1:14437-14719 GCF_001813335.1 Neisseria sp. HMSC055H02
CTGCGAAATGAGAAAGGGAGCTACAACATACGCAGTTTGCCAAGCAGAAAGTCGTAAATTGTAGCACTGCGAAATGAGAAAGGGAGCTACAACAGGTTTACAGCCTGAGCAATACGATTGCAGATTGTAGCACTGCGAAATGAGAAAGGGAGCTACAACCCGGACTTCAAAGCATGGCACATCAATTCCATTGTAGCACTGCGAAATGAGAAAGGGAGCTACAACATTTTGCGTTTCCTCGCGCTGTTGGTCTTAATTGTAGCACTGCGAAATGAGAAAGGG
>NZ_KV812116.1:14819-43122 GCF_001813335.1 Neisseria sp. HMSC055H02
ACTGCGAAATGAGAAAGGGAGCTACAACGCCTATTTTATGGCGGCAATGATGGTTTATATTGTAGCACTGCGAAATGAGAAAGGGAGCTACAACTTTTTCTTCTTTGTTTTCGGAAGTTCTTATATTGTAGCACTGCGAAATGAGAAAGGGAGCTACAACCGTTTTATGTAGCGGGCGATGGCGTTCTCGATTGTAGCACTGCGAAATGAGAAAGGGAGCTACAACTCATACAAGTCAGTATGCGTCATTCGATGCATTGTAGCACTGCAAAATAGGAAAGAATAAAATCAGAAATTGGCACCGCATATTATTTCCTGCAGGGTCGTCTGAAAGCTCGAATTTCCGTTTTCAGACGACCTCTTCAACCCTCAATAAACCTACCGACTATACGGGAATAACTCAATCGGCTACAATTCCGTTTCACAAACAAATAAATTCAAAAACTTATGAAATGTCCGTTTTGTCAGCATCCCAATACTCAAGTCACTGATTCGCGGCTCTTGGAAGAGACGAACAGTATCCGCCGCCGCCGCCGTTGCGTGGAGTGCGGGCAGCGGTTCAGTACGTTTGAAACGGTCGAAATGCGGATGCCGCAGGTGATTAAATCCAACGGTACGCGCGTGGCGTTTAATCCGCACAAGCTGAGAACCAGTTTGGAACGGGCTTTGCACAAACGCCCGATTGCCCAGGAAAAAATCGATGAAACGGTCGCGCTGATTGAGCAGCGTCTGTATCAGTCGGGCAACAAGGAAGTGCCGTCGCGCATGGTGGGGGAAATGGCGATGGAGGAATTGGCAAAAATCGATCAGGTCGCCTATGTCCGTTTTGCGTCCGTGTATAAAAGTTTCAACGACGTGTCCGAGTTTACTCAGGCAATCGCCACGCTGGTGCAGACTGACGGGAAATAGGTCGTCTGAAAGCGGTGTGTTGATGATGAAGAGGATGTTTATGAAAAGAGTTTTATCCGTAGCCGCCGCACTATTCTGCCTTGCCGCCTGCAGCCCCGAACAGGGCGATGCGGTGTCGAAAGCCGCCTCCGATACGGTTCAAACGCTGACGAGCATGGACGGCAAAATTTCCATCTCTGTTCACAACAGCCACTTCACCGACATCATCGCCGATTCCGCCCGCCATCCGAAAAACGTTCCCGCCTCCAACCTGATTCTGCTCCAACACGACCCTGAAGCGCGCATTACTATTTATGCGGCGAACAACGGTCCGGCGCAAACGGATGCCAAAGCCTATTTCACCGAACTTCAAAACGTCCTGCAATCGGACGAGACTCAAAATGTCCGCGTCGGCATCGCCACCGACAACCGCATGAATTACCAAACCGACCGAGAAGACCGGCAAGGAAAGTTCAACCAATATTGCATCGCCATTCACGAAGCCAATATTTATACCGTTTGCGCGTACAGCCATCACGCGGGTCAGAAGGAATTGTCGGAAGTATTGAAAGAATTGAGCTTGTCGCGTTAATGAGTTGACGAACGGAATACGGCGAAAGAAAAGGTCGTCTGAAAACGGAAAACTTTAAGAAATCCAAGTTATGTTTGATTGCATTGATACCCAAATGATGCAAAACGCCCTTGCCCTTGCGAGGCTCGGGCGTTTTTCCACTTCCCCCAACCCGCGCGTCGGCTGCGTGATTGCACACGGCAGCCAAATCGTCGGGCAGGGATTTCATGTCAAAGCGGGCGAACCGCATGCCGAAGTTCATGCGCTGCGGCAGGCGGGCGAAATGGCGCGCGAGGCGACGGCTTATGTGACGCTCGAACCGTGCAGCCATTACGGCCGTACGCCGCCCTGCGCCGAAGCCCTGATCGGTTCGGGCGTGTCGCGTGTGGTCGCCGCCATGACCGACCCCAATCCTCTGGTGGCAGGCAAAGGTTTGGCAATGCTCGAAGCCGCAGGCATCCGCACCGAAAGCGGTTTGCTGGAAACCGAAGCGCGCGAACTCAACCGCGGCTTCCTTTCCCGTATCGAACGCGGCCGCCCGTTTGTCCGCATCAAATGTGCCGCCAGCCTGGACGGCAAAACCGCACTCGCCGACGGACGCAGCTACTGGATTACCGGCGAAGCCGCAAGGGCGGACGTACAAACCTTACGCGCGGAAAGCTGCGCCGTCTTAACCGGCATCGGCACGGTGCTTGCCGACAACCCGCGCCTCAACGTCCGCACCTTCCCGACACTGCGCCAACCTGCGCGTATCGTGTTGGACAGCAAACTGCAAACGCCGTTGAACAGCCACATGGTTTCAGACGACCTCAGCCCCACCGTCATCGTAACCGCCGTTAATGATGAAGAACGCCTCAAACCATACCGCGCGTTCAATCATATCCGCCTCTTGAGGTCGTCTGAAAACGCCGCCGGACGTATAGACCTTGCCGCACTGCTGCCCCAATTGGCAGAACTGGGCTACGGCGAAATTATGGTCGAAGCGGGCGCGACAATGACCTCCGCCTTTATCCAATCAGGCTTGGCAGACGAAATCGTGTTGTACCAAGCACCGAAAATCTTAGGCGAAGGCAGAAACCTGCTCACCCTCCCCGCCAACCCCACCGTTTTGACTTCGGAAGGCGGGTGGGAAAGCCGTTCGGTAGAGCTGATCGGGCAGGACGTAAAATGGGTTTTGCGTAAAAAATAGGCTGATGATTGGGGTTTGGGGTCGTTTTCAGAATCCAAGATGGTTCCAATTTTTTTGAGTATTAGAGCATGAGACAGGAGACAGTCCGAAATTTTGAAAAAGTTTTTTAAACTGTTGAATATGAGGAAATAGCAGCCGTAGTTATAGTTTAAAAATGTTAATTTCTTTAAAATTCAGTATGATATATTTTGTTCTGATATAATGCGCGGGCAAGGCGTACGGAAGCCGGCGTCTTGTCTTTTTTCAACTTTAGATACTAAGGAACTTATATGTGCGGTATCGTCGGCGCCATCCGCGCCAATCACAATGTAGTCGATTTTCTGACCGACGGTCTTAAACGCCTTGAATATCGGGGTTACGACTCGTCGGGTATCGCCGTGAATATGGACGGCAAAATCAAGCGTGTGCGCCGTGTCGGCCGCGTGCAGCTGATGGAGGATGCCGCGCGCGAAAAAGGCGTGTTCGGCCATATCGGCATCGGCCATACCCGCTGGGCGACCCACGGCGGCGTAACCGAACCCAACGCCCACCCCCACATCTCCGGCGGCATGATTGCCGTCGTCCACAACGGCATCATCGAAAACTTCGAAGCCGAACGCGAACGCCTCCAATCCTTAGGCTACACCTTCGAATCGCAAACCGACACCGAAGTCATTGCCCACAGCGTCAATCACGAATACACCCAAAACGGCGGCAAACTGTTTGAAGCCGTCCGCGCCGCCGCCGCCCGTTTCCACGGCGCGTACGCCATCGCCGTGATGGCGCAGGACAAACCTGAAGAAATGGTGGTCGCACGCATGGGCTGCCCGCTCTTGGTGGCATTGGGCGACCAAGAAACCTTCATTGCCTCCGACGTATCCGCCGTCATCGCCTTCACCCGCCGCATCGCCTATTTGGAAGACGGCGACATCGCCGTATTGAGCGCGAACGGCATCGACAAACTGATTGACAAAACCGGTGCCGAAACCCAACGCAAAGTCAAAGTATCCGAGTTGTCGCTCGCTTCGCTGGAGTTGGGCCCATACAGCCACTTCATGCAGAAAGAAATCCACGAACAGCCGCGCGCCATCGCCGATACCGCCGAAGTCTTCCTTGACGGCGGCTTCGAACCCGAAAACTTCGGCGCAAACGCACGCGAAGTGTTCGACGACATCCACAGCATCAAAATCCTTGCCTGCGGCACGTCCTACTACGCCGCGCTGACCGCCAAATACTGGTTCGAATCCATCGCCAAAGTCCCGACCGACGTCGAAATCGCCAGCGAATACCGCTACCGCGACGTGATTGCCGATCCGAAACAACTGATCATCACCATCTCCCAATCCGGCGAAACCTTGGACACGATGGAGGCCCTGAAATACGCGAAATCCTTAGGGCACAAACACAGCCTGTCCATCTGCAACGTCATGGAATCCGCCCTGCCGCGCGAAAGCGAATTGGTACTGTACACCCGCGCCGGTGCAGAAATCGGCGTCGCCTCCACCAAAGCGTTCACCACACAACTGGTTGTATTGTTTGGCTTGGCGGTGACGCTGGGCAAACAGCGCGGTTTGGTTTCCGCCGAAAAAGCGCGCGAATACGTCGAAGAACTGCGCCAACTGCCCGGCAGCATCCAACACGTTCTCAACCTTGAGCCGCAAATCGCCGCGTGGGCGCAAAAATTTGCCAAGAAAAACAGCGCACTGTTTTTGGGCCGCGGCATCCACTTCCCGATTGCCCTCGAAGGCGCGTTGAAGCTGAAAGAAATCACCTACATCCACGCCGAAGCCTATCCCGCAGGCGAATTGAAACACGGCCCGCTGGCATTGGTGGACGAAAACATGCCCGTCGTCGTCATCGCGCCGAACGACGGCTTGTTGGACAAAGTCAAAGCCAATATGCAGGAAGTCGGCGCACGCGGCGGCGAACTCTTCGTCTTCGCCGATTTGGACAGCAATTTCAACGCCACCGACGGCGTGCACGTCATCCGCGCCCCGCGCCACGTCGGCGTACTCTCTCCGATCGTGCACACCATCCCCGTGCAGCTCTTGTCCTACCACGCCGCCCTCGCACGCGGCACGGACGTGGACAAACCGCGCAACCTGGCGAAATCGGTTACGGTTGAATAAAGCCCGATTTGAACGGTAAAAGGTCGTCTGAAAACTAGGAAACCAAGTTTTCAGACGACCTTTTCAATCAATCCCAAAAGGATGCTTAACAATACTTCCTTATTTGCGTATCACGCCTAAGTCAGCGGTTTGCGGTATCGGATTGCGTGGGATAACCATTCTTCAATCTCTATCCACATGGCTCCTCCCATTTACAGCAAACCGGGCTGACCCAATGCGGGGTCGGTTGCGCGGGCGGCTTTCGCATCTTCAACGGTCAACCCCAAGGCTTTCGCCACGCCTTCGCCGTAGGCGGGGTCGCAACTGTGGCAGTTGCGGATGTGGCGGTATTTGATGAAGTCGGGCGCGTCGTCCATGGCGGCGGCAGTGTTGTCGAACAAAGCCTGTTTCTGCGCGTCGCTCATCAGGTTAAACAAGGCGCGCGGTTGGCTGAAGTAGTCGTCATCGTCTTGACGGTAGTCCCAGTGCGCCGCGTCGCCGTTGATTTTCAAAGGCGGTTCGGCGAAGTCGGGCTGCTCCTGCCATTGGCCGAAGCTGTTGGGTTCGTAGTGCGGCAGGCTGCCGTAGTTGCCGTCGACGCGGCCTTGCCCGTCGCGCTGGTTGCTGTGTACGGGGCAACGCGGGCGGTTGACGGGGATTTGGCGGAAGTTCACCCCTAAGCGGTAGCGTTGCGCGTCGGCGTAATTGAACAGACGGGCTTGCAGCATTTTGTCAGGGCTGGCGCCGATGCCGGGAACCAAGTTGCTCGGTGCAAAAGCGGATTGTTCCACATCGGCAAAGAAGTTTTCGGGGTTGCGGTTCAACTCGAATTCACCCACTTCAATCAGCGGATAGTCTTTTTTCGGCCAAACTTTGGTCAGGTCGAAAGGATGGTACGGCACTTTTTCCGCATCCGCCTCGGGCATGACTTGGATGAACATCGTCCATTTCGGAAACTCGCCGCGTTCGATGGCTTCGTACAGGTCGCGTTGGTGGCTGTCGCGGTCGTCTCCGATGATTTTCGCGGCTTCATCGTCGGTCAGGTTTTTAATGCCTTGTTGGGTGAGGAAATGGAATTTCACCCAAAAACGTTCGCCCGCCTCGTTCCAAAAGCTGTAAGTATGCGAACCGAAGCCGTGCATATGGCGGTAGCTGGCGGGGATGCCGCGGTCGCTCATAATGATGGTAACTTGGTGCAGCGCTTCGGGCAGCAGCGTCCAGAAGTCCCAGTTGTTTTTTGCGGAGCGCATATTGGTGCGCGGGTCGCGTTTGACGGCCTTGTTCAGGTCGGGGAATTTGCGCGGGTCGCGCATGAAGAAGACGGGCGTGTTATTACCGACCATGTCCCAGTTGCCTTCTTCGGTATAGAACTTCAACGCAAAGCCGCGGACGTCGCGTTCGGCATCGGCACCGCCTCTCTCTGCCGCAACGGCGGTGAAACGGGCGAACATCTCGGTTTTCTTGCCGACTTCGCTGAAGATTTTGGCGCGGGTGTATTTCGTGATGTCGTGCGTCACGGTGAACGTACCGAACGCGCCCGAACCTTTGGCGTGCATACGGCGCTCGGGAATCACTTCGCGCACGAAATCGCCGAGTTTTTCATTCAGCCACAAATCCTGAGACAGCAACGGACCGCGCGGACCTGCGGTCAGGCTGTTTTGGTTGTCGGCAACGGGCGCGCCGTTGCCCATAGTCAGGTGGGTTACCGGGCATTTGGAGTCAGTCATGATGATTTCCTTTATGAAATGGTCAGTGGTTTATGAAACGATTTGCCCAAAGGCATATTCGCAGTCGGTTTGTTTGTGTGAATAATTTTAATATATCGATATTAAAATTATGTTTTATTTAAACTAAAATATATAATATACAGAAAGGATTTTGCTATTGGAACTATGGATTCAATTTAATATTGTTATTATTGATGAAAATTGCTTGTTCGCCGAGTTCCCATTATCACGCAAGAACACCAAATAAAAAAGTAAAAAAGGTCGTCTGAAACTGTTTTCAGACGACCTTTTGACTTCTATCAGCTTTACCGTTTACGCCTCATCGTACAAACCGCGCATCACCCTGCCGATGGCGGCGATGCCTTTTTCCAGCATTTGAGCATCCTGCGCGATGCTCATGCGGATGCACTCGTGGGCGTGCGGGTAATCCTGCGTGTCGATGCCGACGAAGAAATGTTCGCCCGGAATAATCAGCGTGCCTTCGGCTTTGAGCATTTCGTACAGGGTTTGCGATGAAACGGGCAGGTTTTCAAACCAGAGCCACAGGAAAATCGCGCCTTCGGGTTTGTGGATTTTCAGCGGATACGCGCCCAGCTCGCGCTTGAGCAGCGAGACGGCGGTTTGCGCCTGATTGCGGTAAAACGGCCGGATGACGTCGTCTGAAAGCTGTTTCAGACGACCGTCCTGCAACAGCGGTGTTGCGATGGCTGCGCCGAAGCGGGTGGGCGACAGGTTCACAATCGCGTTCAGGCTGCTGACGGCTTTGACGACTTCGGGCGTGGCGACGATGATGCCGGTGCGCACGCCCGGCAGGCCGACTTTGGAAAGGCTGAAGCAAAGGATGATGTTTTCGTGCCAATTCAGCGTGACATCGCTGTAAATAATGTTGGGGAACGGCATTCCGTAGGCGTTGTCGATAATCAGCGGAATGCCGTGTTCTTGCGCCAAAGCGTCCAGCCGCGCCATTTCGCCGTCGGTCAGCACGTTGCCGGTCGGATTGGTCGGGCGTGAACAGCAAATCGCGCCAATTTTGCCCGCTTTGAGTTCGGGCAGGCTTTCCAGCGCGTCAAAGTCCACGCGGTATTTGAAGAAGCCTGCTTCGCCTTCGTGTTCGACAGCTTCGATTTTCGGTTTGACGGAAACAAAGTGCTGCCCTTCGACATGCACGTCGGCATAGCCGATGTATTCGGGCGCGAGCGGCAGCAGGATGGCTTTTTCAGTCGAGAGGCCGTCTGAAAGATTGAATTTGCCGCCGAAGAGGTTGAAAAGATAGAAAAACGCGTTCTGCGAACCGTTGGTCAGCGCGATATTGTCGGCAGTCAGGTTCCAGCCGTATTCGCGGTTGAGGAAGGCGGTCAACGCGTCAATCAGCGCGGCATCGCCTTGGGGGTTGGAGTAGTTGCCGATGTTCTCGACGGCGTGTTCCGCCGCCAGCTTGGAAAATACGTCGGCGAACACGGCATTGACTTCGGCGATCCGCGCCGGATTGCCGCCGCCGAGCATGTTGACGGGCTTATCGCTTTTGAGCGCGTCGCCGAGGTCGTCCATAAGTTGCAGGATGCCACTGTGTTGCGTGAATTTTTCGCCGAATGCCGAGAACTGCATGATGACTCCGTGTAAATATGATTGGCGGGGATTATATCAGCTTGATATGTCGAGGGGTCTCCTGCCAGCCTGAAAACGGGTTTCAGACGACCTTTGATATTTAGGAAGATGTTCCGCCCGTCCATTCGGGTACGGCGCCGGTGTCGAAACCTAAAAGTGAAAGCGCGTGGGCGGTGCTGTGGGTGATGATGTCGTCTATGGTTTGCGGCTGCTGGTAGAGGGCGGGGGTAGGCGGGAAGACGATGCCGCCCATTTCGGTAACGCGGCGCATATTGTCCAGATGGGCAAGGTTGAGCGGGGCTTCGCGCACCATCAGCACAAGGCGGCGGCGCTCTTTCAGGACTACGTCCGCCGAGCGTGTCAGCAGGTTGTCGCCGAAGCCGTTTGCGACTGCGGCCAGCGTGCGCATCGAGCAAGGGGCAATCAGCATCCCGTCGGTTTTGAACGAACCGCTGGCGATGGCGGAGCCTATATGGTTTATCGGATGGACGACATCGGCAAGGCGGTAGAGTTCATCTTTCTCATATGGTGTTTCCAGCGCGCGCGTCATTTCCGCGCTTTTGGATACCACCAAATGCGTTTCGACATCGTGTGCGCGCAAAAGTGCCAAGGCCTTGATGCCGTATTGGAAACCGCTGGCTCCGCTGATGCCGATAATCAAACGTCGGGTCATGAAAGTCTTTCGTAAAAGCGTATTTTGGCAACATTATAAAGCAGGTCGTCTTAACAGGCAGGTTTCATATTTTGAAAAGCAGCTGTTTGACTGAAGGCAAGGGTAGGGGAGGTGGTTCGGCAGAAGCAGCCGAAATATGTTATAAATAAGCCCTTCTACCGACCTCAAATTGGAGCATACGACATGGAATTGGTATTTATCCGCCACGGACAAAGCGAATGGAACGCAAAAAACCTGTTTACGGGCTGGCGCGACGTGAAACTGAGCGAGCAGGGGCTTGCCGAAGCTGCCGCCGCCGGTAAAAAACTGAAGGAAAAAGGCTACGAGTTCGACATCGCCTTTACTTCCGTCCTGACCCGCGCGATTAAAACCTGCAACATCGTTTTGGAAGAATCCGACCAACTGTTCGTGCCGCAAATCAAAAGCTGGAGGCTGAACGAACGCCACTACGGTCAACTGCAAGGTTTGGACAAGAAACAAACCGCCGAAAAATACGGCGACGAGCAAGTCCACATCTGGCGCCGCAGCTACGATACCCTGCCGCCGCTGCTCGACCCGAAAGATCCGTTCTCCGCACACAACGACCGCCGCTATGCCAACCTGCCCGCCGATGTCGTACCCGACGGTGAAAATTTGAAAGTTACCTTGGAGCGTGTATTGCCGTTTTGGGAAGACCAAATCGCCCCTGCATTGCTCAGCGGCAAACGCGTCTTGGTCGCCGCACACGGCAACTCCCTGCGCGCCTTGGCAAAACACATCGAAGGCATTTCCGACGAAGACATCATGGGCTTGGAAATCCCGACCGGTCAGCCGCTGGTGTACAAATTGGACGACAATTTGAAAGTGGTTGAAAAATTCTATCTGTAAGCTTTGCGGATAATAAAAAGGTCGTCTGAAACCCTGATTTGTGGTTTCAGACGACCTTTTTTTAATCAAATCAAATTACTTCGCAGCCTTAAACGCGTCGGTAACCTGTTTGGAAGCGTTCAGCAATTCTTGCGCGCCGCCCGCCGCCAAGTAGGTTTCGGGAACGAGGTAAACCACTTGTCCTTTTTTCCATGCGGTTGTTTCGGCGACCAGCGGATTGTTCAACACGTCTTTCGCCGCCTGTCCTTCTTCGCCGATGGCAGCGCCCCTGTCAAGGACAAACAGCCAGTCGGGATTTTTCTCTTTCAAGTATTCGAAGCTGACGGGCTGACCGTGGCTGCCTTCTTTGATGGCTTCGTCAACGGCCGGAACGCCGATGTCTTTGTGCAGCCAGCCGCCCAGTCGTGAAGACGGTCCGAAGGCGGACATTTTCCCGCCGTTGACCAAAATCACCAAACCTTTGCCTTTACCTTGCGCGGCAGTTTTCGCAGCGTCGAAAGATGCGTCGATTTCGGCTTTCAGCTTATCGGCTTCCGCCTGTTTGCCGAAGATTTGCGCCAGCGCGTCGATACGCTCTTTGGCACTGTCTTTGAGGTTGGCGGTATCGGCGGTCATCTCGATGGTCGGCGCAATGGCGTTCAACTTGTCAAACGCTTTGGCTGCGCGGCTGCCGATGATGATGAGCTGCGGCTTGTAGGCGTTGAGTGCTTCGTAATCCGGCTCGAACAGCGTACCGGCAGGTTTTGTTGTTTTGAAATATTCGTCCAAATAAGGCAGTCGGTTTTTATCGACGGACAAACCGGTTTTCACGCCCAATTTGCTTAAAGTATCGAGCATACCCAAGTCATAAACGGCGATACGTTCAGGATTTTGCGGCACTTTCGCGTCGCCGCGCGTCGTTTTGACGGTCAAATCTGCGCCTTCGGTTTGGGCTGCGGAAGCGGTTTGGGCGTTTTGGTTTGAAGCGGAATCTTTCGGCGAACACGCGCCCAAAGCAAAGGCGCAGCATACGGCTAAAGCAGTTAAACGTAACATGGGATAATTTCTCCGTTGTCGGGTTCGGGGCAGATAATATGGACGGGTCGTCTGAAAATCCGCAAAGCGGATGCTCGCATCAAATACCTGTTCCAATCCTGCCGTTGTCAAAAAAGTTTGGAAAATGCCAGATTGAGAAATCTGATTGACAGGCAGGTCGTCTGAAAACCGAAGCTGATTCAGACGACCTGCCCGTATTTTACCCGCTCTTTTTAGAAGCGGTAGTTCACGCCCAAGCGTACATCACGTCCGGTACCTGGTAGGGTATTGGTCCAGCGTTGACTGTGCGGATAGTAGAACTTGTTGAACACGTTGTTAACTGAAAGATTGATATTGAGCGTGTCTTTGCCCAATGGTTTCCAGTTGGCGAAGACATCGTTCACACCGAAACCTTGGCGTACAACGTTTTCCAGTTTGCCGTCGCGACCTTTTTGACCTGCCACCAATATCGAACCCACGGCTTTTTGAACATAGCGTCCGCGCCAGCCGATTTCCAGATTCGGATTTTGGAAGCGGTAGGCAAGGGAAGCCGTCCAAGTGCGGCCGGTTTGTGCGCCAAACTCGGGGTTCGCGCTTAACAATTTATCTTTGTGTGTATCGTAAAAACGCGGTTTGCTGTGGCTTACGCCGACTTTGGCAGTCAAGCCGCCGGTGCGGTAGGACGCGCCCAATTCGTAACCGTGGTTTTTGATGTAGCCGGCATTGACGGCTTCACGGATGGCGACAGAGTCGTGGCGGTTTTGCGGATTAGCAAGCGCGTCTTTGATGGTCTGCCAGAAGTAGCTGCCGTTTGCGGCAAACGTGCCGTCGTTGTAGTTGAAACCGATTTCGGTATTGCGCGCGCGTTCGGCTTTGGTGCCGTCGGCAATCGAGATGATGCCGCGCTTGCCGTGGGTTTGCAGCGCGTCATACAGGCGCGGGCTGCGGCTGGCGTAGTTGTGGCTTGCGCTGAAGCTCCAGTGTTCGTGCGGCTGCCAAATCACGCCGAAACTCGGGTTAAGGCTGCTGCTTGAAACGGTTTTGCCGTCATGGGTTTTCACCTTGAAGCGGTCGTAACGCAGTCCGCCGGTCAGGGTAAAGCCGTTAATTTCGTGAATGGCTTCGATATACGCGCCGGTATCGGTTTTGGTCGGGTTGGACAGTTTGTAGGAATGGACAAGATCCATAACTTTCTTGTCTTCCGCTTTTTCTTCATCGGTCTTATCTATTTCTTTTTTAGGATCTTTTGGGTCTGGTTTCTTACCGGAGATCTTAAATTCGTTGTTCAAAAACGCTTGCGGCTCGATTTCCTGATGGCGGTAGTTGATACCGTATTTCAACAGGGTTTGTTCGGCAAGGCGGCTGTCGAAGTTGAAGTTCGCACCACGAGTGGCGATTCGGGTATGGTTAGGGCCGACCACATTGCCTGCGTAACCGCTGCCGCTGTCATCGGCGGAATAGCGTTCGTTTTCCAACACATAGGCGTTGGCGTTCAGTTTTTCGACAAAGCCCAGGTTTTTACCCGTGTACTCCAAGTTGGTGTTGGATTGGGTAGTTTCACGGTATGAGGGTTTCTGCCTGTCTTTTGCAGGGTCGGACTCGAAGATTGTAAACTCTTCACGCACAGTACGGATGCCCCGGTGCTGGTCTTTCATGTGGCTCAACACGATGCGGTGGTCGCCGTCGCCGAAGGTTGTTCCGATTTTGGCCAGGTAGCTGCGTTTGTCCAGTGCGCTGTAAGGTACGGTTTTGCCGCCGTTGGGACTTTTGTAGCCTTTACCTGCTTCGTAATCTTTTTCATCGTTGCGGTTGTAAGAGAACAAACCGTCGAAGTTGCCCTCTTTTCCGAATACGCTTGCGCCGTAGTTTACGCCGTCATTAGAGGCATAGCCGCTGCTGAGGCGCACGCCCCAGTTTTTATCCAAGCCTTTGAGCAGGTCTTGGGCATCGACGGTTTTGGCGATGATCGCGCCGTTGGTTGCGCCGATACCGGCAGAGGCGGAACCCGCGCCTTTTTGTACGGAAACGACTTTAACCAAAGCGGGATCGATAATAAATCTGCCTTGGTGGTAAAGGATTTGGCTGTCGGAATAGGCGTTGTCCACCTTGATGTCGACAGAGTTCTGACCCATGCCGCGCAAGGTCATGTGTTGGGATGTGCCGTTACCGCCGCCGAAATCGATGGCAGGTTCTTCTTTTAACAATTCGCGCAAATCGGTTGCCGTGTTTTCGTCTTTTTGACGAAGGGTGACGATATTAGTTTTGATTTTGCTGCCTTGGCGGTCACCTTTTACGGTAACCGTATCAAGGGTAACGCTTTCTTTCGCTTCGTTTTCCGCGTGGGCAAAACCGGCGGCGAGTGCCATTGAAAGCAGGCTGAAGCGGAACAGGGGTGAAGTCATGGAAATTTCCTTCTGTTGGATAAGTTTCAGTTAATCGATAAATTATTTATTAATAATAATTTTTATTTATTTTAAAGGTAGGATATTATTTTGTAAAGGTGTGCATAGTTTTGCGCCAATAATGTTTGGTTTTTTGTTGATTGAAGTATGTGAAGCCCGCCGTCTGTAAAAGGTCGTCTGAAAATGTCTGTCTGCTTGATCAGCATTGAAAGTAGGCAGGAATGGTGCGCAACTTGTCATGTCTGTTTTCAGACGACCCCGCATAGAAAATTTTTACTTCTTCCCTTGAATTTATCGGGACAAACCCTAATTTGCCGCTGTGTTAAGGTAAGTTTGTTGACAAACTTGCCGCCTTCTTTTTCAAACCGCATCTGCCGGATAAAGGCAGATGATTGTTTTCAAACTATTTATCGGAGCATAAAACATGACCATCCGTCCTTTACACGACCGCGTCGTCGTCAAACGCTTGGAAGCTGAAGAGAAAACCGCATCAGGCATCGTCTTGCCGGGCGCAGCCGCTGAAAAACCCGACATGGGCGAAGTGATCGCCGTGGGTGCAGGTAAAATCGGTAAAGACGGCGCGCGCCGTCCGCTGGATGTCAAAGTCGGCGACAAAATCATCTTCGGCAAATACAGCGGTCAAACCGTAAAAGCCGACGGCGAAGAGCTGTTGGTGATGCGCGAAGAAGATATTTTCGGTATTGTCGAATAAACATTCCGTGCATTCAGAACGACAGGTCGTCTGAAAAGGCATACAAGGTTTTCAGACGACCTCAGACAGAATCAAATGTATTAAATAAATTAGGAGAATCAAAATATGGCAGCAAAAGACGTACAGTTCGGTAACGAAGTCCGCCAAAAAATGGTCAGCGGCGTGAACACTCTGGCAAACGCCGTCCGCGTAACTTTGGGTCCTAAAGGTCGCAACGTAGTGGTTGACCGCGCATTCGGCGGCCCGCACATCACCAAAGACGGCGTTACCGTCGCTAAAGAAATCGAATTGAAAGACAAATTCGAAAACATGGGCGCGCAAATGGTGAAAGAAGTGGCGTCCAAAACCAATGACGTAGCGGGCGACGGTACGACTACCGCCACCGTACTGGCGCAAGCCATCGTAGCCGAAGGCATGAAATACGTTACCGCCGGCATGAACCCGACCGACCTGAAACGCGGTATCGACAAAGCTGTCGCCGCTTTGGTTGAAGAGCTGAAAAACATCGCCAAACCTTGCGATACTTCCAAAGAAATCGCCCAAGTCGGCTCGATTTCCGCCAACTCCGACGAACAAGTCGGCGCGATTATTGCCGAAGCGATGGAAAAAGTCGGCAAAGAAGGCGTGATTACCGTTGAAGACGGCAAATCTTTGGAAAACGAATTGGATGTCGTCGAAGGTATGCAGTTCGACCGCGGCTACCTGTCCCCTTACTTCATCAACGACGCGGAAAAACAAATCGCTGCGCTGGACAACCCGTTTGTTTTGCTGTTCGACAAAAAAATCAGCAACATCCGCGACCTGCTGCCTGTTTTGGAACAAGTGGCAAAAGCCAGCCGTCCGCTGTTGATTATTGCTGAAGACGTAGAAGGCGAAGCCTTGGCGACTTTGGTCGTGAACAACATCCGCGGCATCCTGAAAACCGTTGCCGTGAAAGCCCCGGGCTTCGGCGACCGCCGCAAAGCCATGTTGCAAGACATCGCCATTCTGACCGGCGGCACCGTGATTGCCGAAGAAGTCGGCCTGTCTTTGGAAAAAGCCACTTTGGAAGACTTGGGTCAAGCCAAACGCATCGAGATCGGTAAAGAAAACACCACCATCATCGACGGCTTTGGCGACGCAGCCCAAATCGAAGCGCGTGTTGCCGAAATCCGCCAACAAATCGAAACCGCAACCAGCGATTACGACAAAGAAAAACTGCAAGAGCGCGTTGCCAAACTGGCAGGCGGCGTGGCAGTGATTAAAGTCGGTGCCGCTACCGAAGTCGAAATGAAAGAGAAAAAAGACCGCGTGGAAGACGCGCTGCACGCTACCCGCGCAGCCGTTGAAGAAGGCGTGGTTGCCGGCGGCGGCGTAGCCCTGTTGCGTGCCCGTGCCGCTTTGGAAAACCTGCACACCGGCAATGCCGACCAAGACGCAGGCGTACAAATCGTCTTGCGTGCCGTTGAGTCTCCGCTGCGCCAAATCGTTGCCAACGCAGGCGGCGAGCCTAGCGTAGTCGTGAACAAAGTGTTGGAAGGCAAAGGCAACTACGGTTACAACGCAGGTTCCGGCGAATACGGCGACATGATCGAAATGGGTGTACTCGACCCCGCCAAAGTAACCCGCTCCGCACTGCAACACGCCGCGTCTATCGCCGGTCTGATGCTGACAACCGATTGCATGATTGCCGAAATCCCTGAAGAAAAACCGGCTATGCCTGATATGGGCGGCATGGGTGGTATGGGCGGCATGATGTAAGGTTGTCCCAACCTAAGCGCAAACAAAAACCTGCACGGACAACCGTGCAGGTTTTTTCTTTCAAAGAAGGTCGTCTGAAAACTGATTTTCAGACGACCTTTTATCATGATGGCGATGCTGTTGCTTTCCTATTTTTTGCAGCAAACGGTCCTTTTCCTTCAATCAGGGGTTGTTGCGTTTCAATCCGTTTCTCGCATTCCGCCATCAATTCGGCTTCGGTGCCGCTGCTGTGGGGGATGACGGGATGGATGACGACAGTGATGGTGCCGGGGTGTTTGAGGAAGGAATTTTTCGGCCAAAATTCGCCGCTGTTGAGGGAGACGGGGACGATGTCCATCTCAAACATTTTCGCCATGCGCGCGCCGCCGAGTTTGTAGCGGCCTTTTTCGCCGGGCGGCAGGCGTGTGCCTTCGGGGAAAATGGTAATCCAGTAGCCTTCGTTTTTGCGCGCCATGCCTTGTTCCATCAGTTGTTTGCTGGCTTCGCGGCTGTTGCTGCGGTCTATGCCTATGGTTTTGACGAGTTTCAGGCCCCAACCGAAGAAGGGGATTTTGAACAATTCGCGTTTGGCGACGTAAACCTGCGGAGGGAAGATTTCTTGCAGGGCGAGGGTTTCCCAGCCGCTTTGGTGTTTGGCGCAGATGATGGAGGGGCGGTCGGGGATGTTTTCGGCACCGATGAGGCGGTATTTGAGTCCGATGATGTGTTTGAGCGACCAGTTGAGGATGCGTACCCAGATCTGCGCCATTTTGTGCGCGCCGCCTTGGACGGGCAGGGCGAGGAGCATGAAGGGGAAAAGTAAAATCAGGCTGGTGCTGAGGATGAACCAGTAGGTCAGGTTGCGGATGAGGAGCATGTTTTTACCTGTCGGATGGGTCGTCTGAAATCTTGTTTGGGCTTGAAATGGGGCGAAACAGGGTTTCAGACGACTTCGTGTATTTACGGTTTTTCCTGTCCGTCTGCACGGTCTTGTGCGGCTTCGTGCATGATGTATTGGGAGAAGGCGAGCAGGCTTTCGAAGATTTGGGTGTTTTCGGGTAATTCTTTTTCCTGTTGCGACAGGGTTTTCTTGCCTTTGCCGGTCAGAACGAGCGCGGTTTTCCCGCCGGCTTCGTGCATGGCTTGGAGGTCGCGCAGGCTGTCGCCGACCAGCCAGGTTTCGGCGGGGTCGGCTTTGAAGCGTTCGAGGATGTCGAAAATCATGCCGGGCTTGGGTTTGCGGCAGTCGCAGTTGTCGGCGGCGGTGTGCGGGCAAAACCAGATGCCGTCGATTTCGCCGCCCGCCTGACGGACGAGGCGGTGCATTTTGGCGTGCATTTCGGTCAGGTCTTGAACGGTAAAGTATTTGCGTCCGATTCCGGATTGGTTGGTGGCGACGGCTATCCTGTAACCTGCCTGCGTCAGGAAGGCGATGGCGTCCATGCTGCCTTCGATGGGTATCCATTCGTCTACGGATTTGACGAAGTCGTCGCGGTCTTGGTTGACGACACCGTCGCGGTCGAGGATGATGAGTTTCACGGTTGCTCTCCGACAGGGGATGCCAAATTGTTTTTCCATTGATCAAACGCTGACTGGAAGACGGGTTTGAGACGGTGGTAGGTTTCGGGGGTGTTGGGGACGTGGTAGAAGCCGCCGAGCGACGGGGTGTCGAGGGTGCGGACGTAGTCTTCTAGAAATGCGCCGTAGCCGTCTTCTTCATCGTCGTAATAGTAGGAGGTGAATTGCTGCCCTTGTTCGGTGAAGTCGTCGGGCGTGAGCGCGCCGTCCATGTGTTTGAGCAGGAAGCGGCGGCCGCTGGTTCTACCTTTGAGCATATTGGCGAAATCTTCCGCGCTTTCGGGGGCGGTTTGCCAAACGGGATTCGCCAGTCCTGTCTGCGCCGCCCATATCCAGTACATGCCCATATGCGTGGCGGCGTTTTCGGACGGCAGTCCTTCGGGATATTCTTCGTCTAGGTGGAAACGGATGTTGTCGTACATGGACGGTCGTGTGCTGTGATTCGGAGGGTGTTTATTGTAACGGAAAACGGGAGAGGTCGTCTGAAATCTGTCGGGACGTTTTTCAGACGACCTCTTTGTTAATAGGGGGAGTATGCTGCGGCTTGGTATGAAAACATGATATACTTCTTTTTATTTCAACCGCCTAGGATATGTCAGGGCGGTTTGTTTCGTTTGAACATTCTGAAAGTCCCTTATGTCCGAATCCACCCCCGCCCCGCTGGGCGAAAAGCAAATGGCGGTTTTGATGGCGATGTTGGTTGCCCTGATGCCGTTTTCGGTCGATGCCTACCTGCCCGCCATACCGGAAATGGCGCAGTCGCTGAGCGCGGATATACACCGCATTGAGCAGAGTTTGGTTTTGTTTATGTTCGGCGTGGCGTTCGGGCAGATTGCCGGCGGTGCGGTTTCGGACATCAAGGGGCGCAAACCGGTGGCTTTGGTCGGTTTGAGCATTTATTTTGCGGCCGTTGCCGCTCTGACGATGGTGCAGTCGGTGGACGGGCTGTTGAACCTGCGCGCGGTACAGGCGTTCGGCGCGGGGATGACGGTGGTCATCGTCGGAGCGATGGTGCGCGATTATTATTCGGGCAGGCAGGCGGCGCAAATGTTTGCCTTAATCGGCATTATCCTGATGGTCGTGCCGCTGATTGCGCCTATGTTCGGCTCTCTGTTGCAGGAATTGGGTGGCTGGCGTTTTATTTTCGGTTTTTTGGCGGCGTATTCGTTTGTTTTGTTCATCTTGGTGTTTGCTTTCCTGCCGCGTCCGAAGCAGACGGGCAAAATCGGGATGGACATTTTCGGACTAGTGGCGGGCAGGTTCGCCAGAGTGCTGAAGACGCGGGCGGCGATGGGCTATCTGTTTTTTCAAGCGTTCAGCTTTGCCTCGATGTTTGCATTTTTGACGGAATCGTCTTTTGTTTACCAAAAGCTGTACCATGTTACACCGCGCCAATACGCTTGGGTGTTTGCGCTGAACATCCTCACGATGGCTTCGTTTAACCGCATCACGGCATGGCGGCTGAAAACGGGGGCGCACCCGCAAAGTATTTTGAAATGGGGCATTATCGTACAGTTCGTGGCGAACCTGACGATGGTGTTGCTGGTCGTATCGTTGGAACTGCCGCCGATATGGGCTTTGGTGCTTTGCGTAATGTTTTCGGTAGGCACGCAGGGCTTGGTCGGCGCGAACACGCAGGCTTGCTTTATGGCTTATTTCAAGCAGGAAAGCGGCAGTGCGAACGCGGTATTGGGCGTGTTCCAATCCATCATCGGCGCAAGCGTGGGGCTGTTGGCGACGCGGCTGCACAATGGTTCTGCCTTAGTGATGGCGGGCATGATGCTGGCTTCGACGGTGTGCGGGATTGTGTTGCTCTGGCTCTGCTCCCATCAGGCTTGGAAGGAAAACGATAAAAGCGAATATGTGTGAATCGTGAACGGCAAAAGGTCGTCTGAAATCTTTTCAGACGACCTTTTGCCTGCGGTAGACATTTAATGGCCTAAATTCAAAAAGGACGACAGCCGTCAAAACGGTGCGTGGGAAAAAATCCCTCTTTTAATTCAGTCCACTATATCCTGATTATTTGGCAGCTGGGGTTTGGGTGGCGGGAGCTTGTTCCAGACCTGCTGCAGGTGCGGTTTGGGTTGCGGTTTGACCTTGTTCGCCCATGGCTTTAACTTCGGCATCAGCGGAAGTGGCTGCAGGTGTTGCAGCTTCGGCGGCTTTGTCTTGTTTCAATTCGTTGGCTTGTTTTTTAGCTTTGTTGGCTTTTTTGTGAACGTGTCCTGCTTTAGCGGCTTTGCCGGAAGCAGGTTGGGCCATAGCCGCAGGAGCAGCGATCAGACCGGCAGAAACAAGAACGAGGGAGGTCAATTTAGACAATGTTTTCATATGTAATATCCTTTCGGGAAATTTGTCTGATACAATAATTCCGTCAAATGCCAAATGGCAATTTGCGTAAAGACAATCGCATAACTGTTTGGTGCGATTGAATTTTTATTGTAACGGTTTGTTTGTAAACCGAAGTCAGGTCAAGCGAAATTGAAATAAAGTTTCAAAAGGCGGGTTAACCCCTTTGTCCTGTTTTATTAGCCGTACCTCATAGCTTGATTATTTAAATTTATATATTTCATGGTATTACGTTCAATGATTTTGAAACACTCCCGCTTTCGCAATGCATCCTACATCTTGATGGGGCTTGCCCTGTTTGTGGTGCTGTATTTCCACTTTTTGCCGCTTTTGCTTGCCGTCATCCTGACCTACGTCTTCATCACCAAGACCAACGGCCTCATTCTTTGGATGCGCCGCCGTATGCTTGCGCGCGGTACGTTTCTGCACAAATCGCTCAACGCGCACAATATCAACTTGATTTCAACCATCCTTACCATAAGTATCGTATTGACGGTTATCCTCCTGATGTCTTTAGGGATTTACCACCTGATTCACGGCGGGCACATCCCCGTCATGCTGACCAAGCTGGCGGCGATTTTGGAAGACACGAAAAACAGCAGCAGCCTGCCTCAATCGGTTTTGAACATGCTGCCCAACAATACCGCCGAAATCAAAGCCTCCGCGGTCAAATTGATTGAAGAATACAGCGCCGCGCTGACGCGCATCAGCAAAAACAGCTTCACCTCGTTCGTGTACATCCTTATCGGCATCATTATCGGTGCAATGCTCAGTTTCCACCGTCTCGATATGCGCAAAAACCGCTGCAAAATGCCGCCCTTCAAAGCAGAAATAGTGCATCGGATTGTGAACTTCGAAACCAGCTTCGAGCGGGTGTTTCTGGCGCAGGTCAAAATCTCGCTGATCAATACCGCGCTGACAGGCGTGTATCTCTATCTGATCCTGCCGCTTTTCGGCGTTGAGTTGCCGTTTAAACTGACCGTGTTGGTGCTGGCCTTCGTCGTCGGGCTGGTTCCCGTCGCGGGCAACCTGATTTCCAACACCATCATTATCATCTTGAGCCTCGGCGCGTCTTTATATGTGGCGGTCGCCTCGCTGGTGTTTCTGGTCGTCATCCACAAGCTCGAATATTTTCTGAACGCGAAAATCATCGGCTCAGAAATCGAATCGAGCGCATGGGAACTACTGGTGGCGATGGTCGTGTTCGAACGGATTTTCGGCGTCGGAGGCATCATCGTCGCACCGGTTTATTATGCGTATTTGAAGAATGAGTTGAAGCAGCAGAAACTGATTTAGATAGTGTTTGAAATATAGATGAAAGGTCGTCTGAAAAGCTCGAAATAGGTTTTTCAGACGACCTTTTTTCAGCTACGGCAACCTGATCCCTTCCCACGGCTGGTGAGGGAAGGTTAGGATGGGGGTGGCTTGCGGATATACGGTATAAGGGGCAAGAGCCACACTCTCTCCAATTCTCTCCAGCCGGACGGGAGAGGGCGGATTCTCGCGGGCGAAGCCCACGCTAGGTTACCCTTCACCTCAGCACAAACAATTCCTGCCCGTGCGCCTTCAGCCAACTTTTAGCATTGTCGGTATGCGGCGTCAGGGTGTTCACCAAATGCCAAAAGCGCGGACTGTGGTCGGGGTGGCGGAGGTGGCAGAGTTCGTGGATGCAGACATAGTCGGCGACGTATTCGGGCGCGCCGATCAGCCGCCAATTGAGGCGGATGCCGGTGTGCGGGCGGCATACGCCCCAAAAGGTTTTAGCGTTGCTCAGGTCTGTGGCGGCAGGCGTCAGCCCCGTTTCGGCTGCGTGTTTTTTAAGGCGGGGCAGCAGGTATTCGTGGGCGCGTTCGTTCAACAGGCGGCGCAGGTGGTCGATTTGTGCGGCGGTTTCTTTTCGGGGAAGCAGGATTTCAGACGACGTGATGCGGATATGGTTTTGGCTGTGAGTATCCAGCTTAGTCTTTACTCCCCGATACCAAATCCACTCAGGTAAATTTGGGTGGGGAATGGGATGTGCGGGCGTTTTGGCAAGCGTGTTCCGCAATATCGTTTCGTTTGCCGCCAGCCAGTTTGCCAACGCGCGGTCTTGAAAAAAGGGTGGGACGTTGATGCTGACCGTTTGCGTATTGACGGGGCGAAGAATCAGATTTTTCTTGGCACTGCGTTTCAGTTCGATTTCGATGCACAAACCGTCGGAAAGAGGATAGGTGAAGCGTTTCATAGTTGTAAATAGGTTTCAGACCGGATACATCGTCTGAAACAGGGACTTTCCATATCAGGCGGCAAACTTCGGATAATATACAAAATCAAACATCTGCGCTACAAGGTTCAGCCGAACAAACCGCTGATATATTTGCTGATGGTGATGGCGCTGAGTACTGCCATCAAACCGACCACTATCACGCCGGAAACAGTGAGCCACAGCGGGTGTTTGTAGTCGCCGATAATTTTGGTTTTGTAGGCGGCAATCAGAATCAGACCGAGGGAAATCGGTAAAATCAGGCCGTTTAATGCGCCTACGAACACCAGCACCTGCGCCGGTTTGCCGATAGTGGAAAATACGGCGGTAGACACGGCGATAAAGGCAATAATCCATTTGTTTTTATTGCGTTCGATAGACGGGCTGAGACCGGAGAAGAACGACACCGAAGTATAAGCCGCACCAATCACCGAAGTAATCGAAGCCGCCCAAATCACCACGCCGAAAATCAGCAGGCCGATGTATCCCGCCGCATATTCAAACGGTGTGGAAGCAGGGTTGTCGGGATTGAGCTGTACGCCTTGGCTGACCACGCCTAAAACCGCCAAAAACAATACAATACGCATAATCGAGGCAATCAGGATCGCCCGCACCGAGCTTTGGCTCACTTCCGGCAACGCCGATTTGCCTTTGATGCCTGCGTCCAGCAGACGGTGCGCACCGGCGAAGGTGATGTAGCCGCCGACCGTGCCGCCCACCAGTGTAACAATCGCCATTGCATCGAGTTCTTCCGGCATAAAGGTATGCACGGCGGCATCTGCCAGCGGCGGATTCGCCTGCCATGCCACATAAACCGTCAGCGCAATCATTACGAAACCCATCACTTGGGCGAATTTGTCCATCACTTTGCCTGCTTCTTTAAACAGAAACACACCGATGGCAATCACGCCGCTGATCACGGCACCGGTTTCCGGCGACAGTCCGGTCAGCAGGTTCAGCCCCAGGCCTGCGCCGCCGACGTTACCGATATTGAATGCCAAACCGCCCATCACAATCAGCACAGCCAAGAAATAGCCTGCTCCGGGCAAGACCTGATTGGCAATATCCTGCGCCCGTTTTTCGGAAGCGGCGACAATCCGCCAAATATTGAGCTGCGCCCCGATGTCGAGCAGAATCGAGAGCAGAATCACAAAGCCGAAACTTGCCCCCAGTGCTTGGGTGAAAGTGGCGGTTTGGGTCAGAAAGCCCGGACCGATGGCGGAAGTCGCCATCAGGAATGCAGCGCCGATTAAGGCATTTCTGCGGTTTTTTTGATCAGACATAATCGCTTATTCTCTATAAAATTGGCTGTTACTGTGTTTGGGCGAAACCTGCGGTTTTCAGACTGCGGTTTTCAGACCGCCTATGAACTGTTTTTCAAGCAGAAACTTTGATGCCTGCCGCCAGTAGTTCCTGCCGGATTTTTTCGGCAAACACCACGGCGTGCGGCCCGTCGCCGTGCAGACAGATGCTGTCGGCTTGCACGGCAACCAGGCTGCCGTCCACTGCTTTGACCTGCCCGTCCCGCAACATCTGCAATACTTGGGCGATGGCTTCCTCGTCGCTGTCCACCTGCGCATCGGGGCGGCTGCGGGGAACCAGCGTACCGTCGGGCAAATAGCGGCGGTCGGCGAATACTTCGGAAATCACGCCCAAGCCTGCGGCTTTTCCGGCTTCCAAGAGCAGGCTGCCGGAAAGTGCCATCAATTTCAATTTCGGGTCGAAATCCGCCACAATTCGGGCAACGGTATCCGCCAGCGCACGGTTTTTCGCCGCTTGGTTGTACATTGCGCCGTGCGGTTTGACATAAGCCATTTCCAAATCCTGATCACGGCACAAGGCCTGCAATGCGCCCAACTGGTAATTCAGACACGCCCGCAAATCGGCTTCGGACAGATTCATTTCGGTACGGCCGAAGTTTTCCCGATCGGGATAGCCGGGGTGTGCTCCGATGCGTACGCCGTTTTGTTGGGCATACGCCAATGCCGACCGAATATCGGCAATGCTGCCGGCGTGTTGGGCGCAGGCGATGTTGGCCGAAGTAATCACCTGCAACAGGGCTTCGTCGCTGCCGCAGCCTTCGGCGAGATCGGCGTTTAAATCAACCTGCTTCATGGGCGATTCTCCGTATTTGGTTCAGATAGGCTTGGTTCTTGCGCCGCAGGGCGGAGGCTTCTTTCAAGCCGATTATTTTGAATTTGACTTTGCTGCCGAAACGCACCTGTGCCAGCCTGCCCAAATCGGCGGCGGCAACGGTGGCGATTTTCGGATAACCGCCGGTGGTTTGCGCATCGGCCAGCAGGATAATCGGTTTGCCGCCGGGCGGCACCTGCACGGTTCCTGCCTGAACAGCGTGGGACAGCATTTCCAAAGGTTGCGACAGGGTCAGCGGCTGTCCGTCGAAGCGGTAGCCCATGCGGTTGCTGTCGCTTTGCAGCGTCCACGTTTCCCGTTCCAGATTCAGACGCCCTTTTTCACTGAAAGCGGCATATTCCGACGAAGGAACAAGGTGGACGGTATCGGTAAACGGTATCGGGGCGATGCCGACTTTGGACAATTCCTGCGCACCTTTGCCGATGGGGAGACAATCGCCTTTTTGCAGCATTCTGCCCTGATAGCCGCCGAAACCGGCTTTCAGGTCGGTGCTTCTCGAACCCATCACTTCCGGCACATCAAATCCGCCCGCCACGCACACATAGCCGTACATGCCCTGCACGGCACGCACCAGATTCAAGGTCTGCCCTTTGCGGGCGGTATAACGCCAATACGAATAGACCGGTTCGCCGTCCAATTCCGCCTGATACACGGCACCGGTGAGACAAAACGGCGTATCCCGTTCAAACACCAGCATTATCCCGCCCAAAGCGATTTCGATTGCGGTCGTGCCTTCGTCGTTGCCCAATAAAATATTGCCCGCCGCCAAAGCAACCGTGTCCATCGCACCGGCATGACCGATGCCGTAACGCCGGTGTCCGTAGCGTCCGGTATCCTGAATATGCGCCGGTGCCTGCACTGCCGAAACGTGAATCATGGCTCAATCCTTTCTGCAACAAAGCGGACTTGGTCGCCCGCCGCCAGCAGGGTCGGCGGATTCAAATCGGCTCGGAACAAGGGTAATTCGGTTCTGCCGATAATCTGCCAGCCGCCGGGCGAAGCGAACGGATACACACCGGTCTGACTGCCGCCGATACCGACCGAACCCGCGGGAACGGACGTTCTCGGCACGGCACGGCGGGGCGTGTGCAATGCTTCGGGCAAGCCGCCCAGATAAGGGAAACCGGGCTGGAAGCCCATCATAAATACGGTATAGGTTTGCGCCGTATGGCGGCGGACGATTTCGGAAATATCCGTCTGATGGAAAGCAGCGACTTCCGCCAAATCCAGGCCGTATTCGCCGCCGTAGCAGACGGGAATTTCCACCAGTTTGCCCTGATGGTCTGTAACGGCGGTGTGTTCCCAAACATATTGCAATTCATCGGCAAGCGTCGCCAAATCGGTATCGAAACGGGTGAACACGGTCAGATTGTTCATGCCGACCACCACTTCCTCAATCCTGTCGTGCTGCTCGAGCGCAGCGGCAAACGCCCACAACTTTTGCTGTTTACCCAGTTCGGAAGGTGCATTCAGTCGGCAGACCAAAGCGGATTCGCTGATTGGTGTGATCTCTATTCTCATTTGTTGTTCATTTTGGTTATGTTTTAATGAATCTATATGCAGGGGCGGCGGTTTGTCAATATCTTCTGTGCCGCATCATCAAACCGTCGATTGGAAAAGTGCTGCCCTGCCGCTGCACTTTTTCAGACGACCTTAAACCGTTTCTATTAAAATACCGTATTCCTACTTTTTTTCATGCGGTATTTATGTTTTCCGAGTCCTCTTCCGCAGCCCTCCTGAAAGGCTTGAACCCCGAACAACTCTCCGCCGTAACCTGGCCGCCGCAATCCGCCCTTGTGCTGGCGGGCGCGGGCAGCGGCAAGACGCGCGTGCTGACCACGCGTATCGCTTGGCTGTTACAAAGCGGACAAGCCAGCGTACACAGCATCATGGCGGTAACGTTTACCAACAAAGCCGCCAAAGAAATGCAAACCCGACTCGGCGCGATGATTCCCATCAACGTCCGCGCCATGTGGCTCGGCACGTTCCACGGTCTTTGCCACCGTTTTCTACGGCTGCACCACCGCGATGCCGGCCTGCCGTCCTCCTTTCAAATCCTCGACAGTGGCGACCAGCTTTCCCTCATCAAACGCCTGCTCAAAAGCCTCAACATCGCCGAAGAAATCATCGCGCCGCGTTCGCTGCAAGGCTTTATCAACGCGCAAAAAGAATCCGGTTTGCGCGCTTCTGTGTTGAGCGCGCCCGATCCGCACACAAGCCGCATGATCGAATGCTACGCCGAATACGACAAAATCTGCCAACGCGAAGGTGTGGTTGATTTTGCCGAACTCATGCTGCGCAGTTACGAAATGCTGCAAAGCAACGAAATCCTGCGCCAGCATTACCAAAACCGCTTCAACCACATTCTCGTTGATGAGTTCCAAGACACCAACAAACTGCAATACGCCTGGCTCAAACTCATGGCGGGCGGTAACGCGGCAGTCTTTGCCGTCGGCGACGACGACCAAAGCATATACCGGTTTCGCGGCGCGAACGTAGGCAACATGACCGCGCTGATGGAAGAGTTCCACATCGACGCGCCCGTCAAACTCGAACAAAACTACCGCTCCGTCGGCAACATCCTCGCCGCCGCCAACGCCGTTATCGAAAACAACGACGAACGCCTCGGCAAAAACCTGCGCACCGACGCCGAAGCAGGCGACAAAATCCGCTATTACTCCGCCTTTACCGACCTCGAAGAAGCCCAATTCATCGTTGACGAAACCAAAGCCCTCGAGCGCGAAGGCTGGGATTTGGACGAAATCGCCGTCCTCTACCGCAGCAACGCCCAATCCCGCGTTATCGAACAAAGCCTGTTCCGCAGCGGCATCCCCTACAAAATCTACGGCGGCCTGCGCTTTTACGAACGCCAAGAAATCAAACACGCGCTCGCCTACCTGCGCCTCGCCGTCAATCCCGACGACGACAACGCCCTCTTACGCGTCATCAACTTCCCGCCGCGCGGCATCGGCGCACGCACCATCGAAAACCTTCAGACGGCCTCAACCGAACAAGGCATCACCCTCTGGCAGGCAGCCTGCAACGCCGGCGCAAAAGCTGCCAAAGTCGCTGCCTTCGTCCGCCTCATTGAAGCCCTGCGCAACCAAGTCGGACAAATGCCCCTGTCCGAAATCATCGTCGGCATCCTCAAAGACAGCGGCCTGACCGAACACTACAAAACCCAAAAAGGCGACAACCAAGACCGCCTCGACAACCTCGACGAACTCGTCAACGCCGCCATCGAGTTCAAACCCGAAGACAGCAACTTCGAAATCCTGCCCGACAACATTTCAGACGACCCCGCCTTCCCCATTCTCGCCTTCCTCAGCAACGCCGCCCTCGAATCCGGCGAGAACCAAGCAGGCGCGGGCGAAAAAGCCGTCCAGCTCATGACCGTCCACGCCGCTAAAGGCTTAGAGTTCAACGCCGTCTTCCTCACCGGCATGGAAGAAGGCCGCTTCCCCAGTGAATACTCCCTCGCCGAGCGCGGCGGCCTCGAAGAAGAACGCCGCCTCATGTACGTCGCCATCACCCGCGCCCGCAAACGCCTTTACATCACCATGGCGCAACAACGCATGCTGCACGGGCAAACCCAATTCGGCATCGTTTCCCGCTTCGTCGAAGAAATCCCCCCCGAAGTATTGCACTACCTGACCGTCAAAAAGACCGCCTACGACAGCTACGGCAGCCCGCGCCAAACCGCCGCCCCAAAAGACAAAATCATCGACGACTACAAACAGCCCCAAACCTACGCAGGCTTCCGCATCGGACAAAACGTCCGCCACGCCAAATTCGGCACCGGCGTCATCATCGATGCCGTAGACAAAGGCGAATCCGCCCGCCTGACCATCAACTTCGGCAAACAGGGCGTGAAAGAGCTGGATACCAAGTTTGCGAAATTGGAAGAGATGTAGAAGGGAGATGGCAGAGGCCGTCTGAAACCCGTAGCGTGGGCTTTGCCCACGAATCAAACCCAAAATTTCAGACGGCCTCCTTCAATAGCCATTATCGTGGGCAAAGCCCACGCTACAACGTACACACACGGGGCAAATAGAGATGTAGGTCGGATACTTGTATCCGACAAAAACATTTGATGCATCTATCGTTTCCGAAAACCTCTGTTGGAAATGTCGGATTCAAGAATCCGACCTACGGCTTGCTGCCTGACAATTCATCGGCAGACAAGCAGTCGGACAATGATTCGGGAGCGGATAAGATGCTGGATTTGTTGAATAAGATTGTCGATTTTTCCAGCAAGAAATCTATGGGAAATTGACTAAGAGACAGTTGTTACCCCAAAGGTCGTCTGAAAACGTTTTGGCGAAACCGGCTATCTGTTTTCAGACGACCTTTGCTTTAAAACAGTCATCATCCTTTCAATCTTATAGCTATCCTTTGGTGCAATAGTTTTTCAAACGGCTTTTGCGGGCAAAGCCCACGCTACGGAGCGGCAGGGGTCGATACTGTCTTGCCACCGGGTTCGATTGTTTAATCTGCCGCCGTCATTCCCGCGCAGGCGGGAATCC
>NZ_KV812116.1:43222-71218 GCF_001813335.1 Neisseria sp. HMSC055H02
TTCCCGCGCAGGCGGGAATCCAGACCTTGGTATTTCGGGCATATTTCAAGGCTGCTGCAAATTCTAACTTATGGATTTTTGCGTATTTTCCTTGCGTCGGTGGGAATGGGAATAATGGCAATGGGGAGCAAGGCGGGCGTTTGAGGTAGTGTGGGTCAGGATTTAAAAAGCTGTTGAATAGTCGTTCAAGCGAATTATTCGAAAGGTTGTCTGAAAGCCTAAATCTGTCTTTCAGACGACCTTAATGGGCGTATTCGGCTTTCTGTTCGCTTGTTGGCGCAATAAAGGCGAACATATGCTCCTTTGATGGACATTCTCTGCTAGGATTCGGGCAAGCCTTCAACAATGATCTTTTTATCCATTCTTCCTACGGAGATAACACAGTGAAAATAAAGCTATTGTTTTCTGCTTTGGCACTGTCTGCATTGATGATGGACGCTCAGGCACATGTTACGATTCGCAATAATTCTAATGGTGTATTTCTGGAAAATCAGACCATTTCCGCCTGAATGTGCCTACCAATCGCGGTAAGGCGGTAACCGGGGTAAAAATGGTGGTCGCTGAAGGTGTGAAACTGTTGTTCATCCATCCTGTTCCGGGTTGGACTTATAAAACAGAAAAAGATGCGGAAGGCAATATTGTCAGCATCACTTACAAAGGCCGTATGGAAGCGGGCGAATTTACTTCGTTCCCGTTTATCGCGTTGAATCCTAAAGGCGATGTCTCAGTGAAATACAAAGCGTATGTAACTTACGCGGATGGCATTGTTGTGCCGTTTGACGGTTCGGAAGAGGCAAAAGGCTATCAACCGACAATTCATCTGAAATAACCGCTCGGGAATGTTTGCCTGATGCCGGCGGGTCAATCAGGATATTGAACAAGTTGGCAATCGGGCGGTAACGTTCTCCCTATTAAAAAAGGTCGTCTGAAAACCGGAAACCCGTTTTCAGACGACCCGTCTTTATTTTTTCCAATAAGCCGGCGTCAGCAAGATCAACACCGTAAAAATTTCCAAACGACCCAGCAGCATCACAGCCGAACACAGCCATTTCTGCACATCGCTCAATACCGCATAGCTGCCCGCCGGGCCGACTTCGCCCAAGCCCGGACCCGCATTGGTAATACACGCGATGACGGCGGTGAAAGCGGAGATAAACTCCATCCCGCTTGCCATCAGCAAAAAGCTGAACACAATCGTCGTCATGAAATAAATCGAAATAAACGCCATTACCGTCAGCGCCATGCGGTCGGGAATCATGCGTCCGTTGACCTTGACCGTGCGCACCGCTTTCGGGTGCAGCAGAATCATCATCTCGCGCAGGCTGAATTTGAACAAGACCAATGCCCGCACGTTTTTGATGCCGCCGCCCATAGAGCCGGAGCTTGCCAGCAAATTGGACAGGAAAAACATCCACAGCGACACGATCAGCGGCCATTGCGCGAAATCCGTGTTGGAGAAACCGCTTGCCAGTCCGATGGAGACAAAGTTGAAGCTCACAAAACGCAGCGAATCCCCAAAGGTGGCATAAAAATCCTTCTGCCACAGATACACCGCCGACATCAAAATACTCACCGCCAGAAGCGACAGTAGTACGCGGCATTCCTCGTCCCGCCAATAAGATTTGAGCGAGCGTCGTGTCAGCACCGTGAAATGTGTGGCGAAATTCACACCGCCCCAGAGCGTGAAAAACATGATCGCCCATTCGACGGTCAGCGAATCAAAATAAGCGATGCTGGCATCGTGTGTCGAAAAACCGCCCAGCGACACCGCCGACATCGCGTGACAAAGCGCGTCAAACCAGCTCATTCCGGCAAAATGCAGCGTCAGAAACGCCGCCGTCGTCGTCATCGTATAGAAGAACCAAAGCTTTTTTGCCACCTGCGAAATGCGCGGCGCCATCTTGCTTTCTTTGTCCATCCCCGGAATTTCAGCCTTGAAGAGCTGCGTTCCGCCCACGCCCAACATCGGCAGAATCGCTACCGCCAGCACGATGATACCCATGCCGCCCAGCCAGTTGAGCATATGCCGCCAAAAATTTATCGACGGAGCCAGCGTGTCCAAACTCGTCATAACCGTCGCACCCGTAGTCGTCAGCCCCGACATCGCCTCAAAAAACGCATCGGTAAAACTGATGCCCGGGATGTGGATATAAATCGGCATCGCCGCCACCAGCGCAAACGCCAGCCACAACATCAAAACCAACGTAAACCCGTCGCGCGGACGCAGCTCGCGGCGGAAATGGAAGGTCATCAACCAAACCGCGCAAGAGGTCAGCGTCGTTGCCAAAGCCGTGTAGGCAAACGCCGGAAACGCGTTGTCCAGAAAAAAATATGACATCAGCGTCGGTACTGCGAGCAACATTGAAAACAGCAGCCCCAGTCTGGACAAAACGTGGACAATAGGAAGGAACTTATACATATCAATTAATCTTAACAAACCGGCCGAATCATTCGGCGGTATGGGATGGCGATGAGGAAGCCGATATTTTCAGACGACCTTATCGTCATCAGTAATCGCAAACAGACGTTATTTTAACAAATTATTGCCTTGTCTAGACGCAAAAGGGTAGAAGCGGAGGTCGTCTGAAAACCACATCCGCATCCCGTCCCGCGTTTGCCAGAAAACCCGCTTAAAGGTAAAATCCCGTATTCCAACATGGGTACTGCATCATGACTAAATTTATTTTCGTAACCGGCGGCGTCGTATCTTCACTCGGAAAAGGTATCGCCGCCGCTTCTATTGCCACCATCCTCGAATCGCGCGGTCTGAACGTGACCATGCTCAAGCTCGACCCTTATATCAACGTCGATCCCGGCACCATGAGTCCGTTCCAGCACGGCGAAGTGTTCGTGACCGACGACGGCGCGGAAACCGACCTTGACTTGGGACACTACGAACGTTTCATCAACGCCACCATGACCCGCCGCAACAGCTTCAGCACGGGGCAGGTGTACGAAAACGTCATTGCTAAAGAGCGTCGCGGCGACTACCTCGGCGGTACGGTTCAAGTCATCCCGCACATTACCGACGAAATCAAACGCCGCATCCACGAAGGCGCGGCGGGTTACGACGTTGCCATCGTCGAAATCGGCGGCACGGTCGGCGACATCGAATCGCTGCCGTTTTTGGAGGCCATCCGTCAGATGCGCAGCCAGTTGGGACGCAACAACACTTTGTTCGCCCACTTGAGCTACGTTCCCTACATCGCCGCCGCAGGCGAAATCAAAACCAAGCCGACCCAGCATACCGTTAAAGAAATGTTGAGCATCGGTTTGCAGCCCGACATCCTGATTTGCCGCATGGACAGAACCATGCCCGCGGACGAACGCCGCAAAATCGCCTTGTTCTGCAACGTGGAAGAGCGCGCGATTGTCGGCAGTTACGACGTGAACAGCATCTACGAATGCCCCGAAATGCTACATGACCAAGGCATCGACAACATCATTACCGAGCAGTTGCAGCTGAACGTACAACAGGCGGATTTGACCGCGTGGAAAAAATCGTCCATGCCATCAAAAACCCGAAACACACCGTCAAAATCGCCATGGTCGGCAAATACGTCGATTTGACCGAATCCTACAAATCGCTGATCGAAGCCTTGAAACACGCGGGCATCCACACCGAAACCGACGTGCAAATCACCTTCGTTGACAGCGAAAACATCGAGAAAAACAACGGCGACGTTTCCATGCTCAAAGACATGGACGCCATCCTTGTTCCCGGCGGCTTCGGTTCGCGCGGCGTGGAAGGCAAAATTGCCGCCGTGCGTTACGCCCGCGAAAACAACGTGCCATATTTGGGCATCTGCCTCGGTATGCAGATTGCGCTGATCGAATACGCCCGCGATGTGGCAGGATTGAAAGGCGCGAATTCTACCGAGTTCGACCTCAAATGCGCCGCGCCCGTCGTTGCTCTGATTGACGAATGGCAAACCGCCGACGGCAGCGTCGAAACCCGCGACGAATCTGCCGATTTGGGCGGCACCATGCGTTTGGGCGCGCAAGAGGTTGAATTGAAAGCAGGCAGCCTTGCCGCCAAAATCTACGGCAGCGAACACATCCGCGAACGCCACCGCCACCGCTACGAAGTCAACAACAACTACGTTCCCACGCTGGAACAGGCTGGCTTGGTCATCGGCGGTGTATCTGCTGGACGCGAACGCTTGGTCGAAACCATCGAACTGCCGAACCATCCTTGGTTCTTCGCCTGCCAGTTCCACCCCGAGTTCACCTCCAACCCGCGCAAAGGCCATCCTTTGTTCACCGCGTTTGTCAAAGCTGCGTTGAACAATAAAAAAGTCTGACGCCGGCAAAAGGTCGTCTGAAAATAGAAAAAGCACCCTAATTAAGGTGCTTTTTCTATTTTCAGACGACTATGGATTATTCATTCAAATAAAAATGGCTATTGTCTTATTCTTGCGAAATGGAAAAACGATTCTTAGTATTTTAAGAAGGATGTCAGGGGAAAAACAATTTTAAAATTTCAAAATTTTAGCCTGTCCTGAATCGATGAGCTATGCCTTTCTATTTGAATTGACTATAAAAAATATCGAATTGTTGTAAAAAGTCTAAGCTCTAATGAATAATAATTCCTATCAAGATGAAAAAGATTGTTTAAATATCGAAAGTTCATTATGATTGCGCAAATTGTTCCACGGGTCTTGCTGTTTTTGGTTTTGAGTCTCTTATTTTTGTAAAACGATAGACCTAAATTTGATTCTTTGATTAAAGAGGAGTTTGTATGAAAAAAGCCATTATTGCCCTGACTATCGCGGCTTTGCCTTTTGCAGCATCCGCCGAAGTTGTCCTGTACGGACAAGTTAAAAGCACCATCACCTCCGGACAGGTGAAAATCAAAGGTAACGAAGGTACGGAAAAAAGCGCGACTGCAACCCGCATCAACGACAATACTTCACGCATCGGCTTCAAAGGCAGCGAAAAACTCTCAGACGACCTCAAAGCCATCTGGCAGGTGGAACAGCGCACTTCCATTTTGGGCGAATCCAATAGCCAAAGTTTCGGCAACCGTGATTCCTTCATAGGCTTGGAAGGCTCATTCGGTAAGGTTCGCGTCGGCAATATGAACAATATGCTCAACGAGATGGATACCATCGACCCTTGGTTGTATAAAACCAACGCGATGGGTTTGGGCATCAACACACGCACCGGTGTGCGCACCACATCCGTACGCTACGACAGTCCTTCGTTCGGCGGGTTCAAATTCAATGCGTCCTACGCGCCACGCGACAACCGCAATCCGGACGACAAATATAAACATGAAAAACCCAGCAAAGAACAATATACCGCCGGTTTGACTTATGAAAACAGCGGTTTCACCACCAACCTTGCCTACGGCCATTACAAAGGCGCGTACACCGACAAGAACGGTAAAATCAAAGCCGCACAAATCGCTAAAATCGAAAGCTACTATGACAAAAACAACCTGTTCGTCGGTGTAGGCGCGCAATATACCAAAGGCCATGAAAGCGCAAATAAATATCTGGGTTACTTTACCGATGATTTCAATACTTACAAAGGCGCTGACATTACTGCCGATGCCGGTAAAAATGAAGCCGTCAAAGTTGCCGATGCAGCCGTTACCGTGGGTTATACCTTCGGCAACCTGAACCCGCGCCTCACTTACGCCCACGGCTGGGCGGCAAAAGGCGTGAACAGCGGCGAGAAACTGGTCGATAAATTCGACCAAGTAGTAGTTGGTGCCAACTACAAATTCAGCAAACGTACTTCTATGCTTGCTCATGCCGGTTATATGAAACTGGGCAGCAAAACCCGCCTGACGCCGACCCAAACAGGGTCTGTTGAGCAAAAAGCCGTTTCTTTGGGCATGGTTCATAAATTCTGATGAAACCGTAAGGATAATCAGAAAATATAAAAGGTCGTCTGAAACCTGATTTTGGGTTTCAGACGACCTTTTTGCTTTAGGAGCGTTTTACATCTGCACCAAGCCGTTGACTGTGATGCTGATTTCTTCTGAGCCGGGAGAAGGGGCTTGGATAGCGTTGTTTTCGTCGCTTGCCGAACGCTTGAACATGGCAGCTTCGGTATTCATCATTTTGGCGCGGGCGAAGCCGTTGTCTATGGAGCGGTTGCCGATGTGGCCTAAATTGAGTTTGACGATTTTGTAGTTGGAGAAGCCGAGCGTTTTTGCCAAATCTTGCGCGTGGTCTTTGAAGCGCAGGATGGCGGCTTTGCTGACTTGATCGACGGCGGCTTCGCGTTTTTCTTTGGATATGCTGAAGCCGATGCGGTTGAGCGTGGCAGTTTGCAGCGTTTCGTCAATCAGGCGGTTGATTGCATCAAAGTCTTTGCTTTCGACTTTGAACACGGCTTCTTCTTCCCAGCCTGTTTGGATGCGTTTGCCGTTGTTGTTGTATTCATAGCGTGGGCTGGCGCTGCGGTTGAGGATTTCGGTTTGGAGTTTGTTGTTTTGTACGGCTTTGTTGAAGTCATTGAATTTTTTCTGAAACGCTTTGTTCACCGTAGCGCGGTCTTTGCCTTCGGAAGCAATGCTGAAGTAGGCGGTCATGGTGTCGCGGGTTATTTCGAGATGGGCGGACTCGGCAAATTCGATCATGTTGTAATGAAGGGTGTCGGTTTCGGCTGCGGCGGGCAGGGCGGTTGCGAGCACGAGGGCGGCAAGGATGGGGCGTAACATGGTTTTTCCTTTTGGTATCGGGTGTGGAAACGGATGATATTGGATGATTTGTGTCAGGTCGTCTGAAAGTGCAGCTTCAATAGAGTTGCAAAAGGTTCTGACTTTGCTGCAACAGGTTTCAGACGACCTTTGACGGTGTCAGCCGAAAAAGCCCATTTTGACTTGGATGAGTTTTTCAAGTTCGGGCAGGACGCGGCGGCGGGAGACGAAGAAGATGATATGGTCGCCGTCTTGGACAATGGTGTCGGTGTGGTGCCCCATGATGACTTCGCCCGTTTCGGCACGGACGATGGCGGCGATGTAGCAGTCGCCCGGCCATTTGATGCCGCTGATGCGCCTGCCGACGATGGCGGAAGTGTTTTTGTCGCCGTGGACGACGACTTCGATGGCTTCGGCGGTGCCGCGTCTGAGGGGGTGGACGGCAACGATGTCGCCTCGGCGGATATGGGCGAGGATGGAGCCGATGGTGATGAGGTGCGGCGACACGACGATGTCGATTTTGTTGCCTTCGAGCAAATCGACGTAGCTGGAGCGGTTGACGATGGTGACGACGCGTTTTGCGCCGAGGTTTTTCGCCAACAGGCTGGACATGATGTTGTTTTCGTCGTCGTTGGTCAGGGCGCAGAATACGTCGATTTCGTCGATGTATTCTTCGTCCAGCAGCGTTTCGTCGGTGGCGCTGCCTTGCAGGACGAGGGTGTTGTCGAGGTTTTCGGCGAGCCACTCGGCGCGGCGGGGGTTGTGTTCGACGATTTTGATGTCGTATTTGGATTCGAGCTGCTTGGCAAGGCGGTAGCCGATGTTGCCGCCGCCGGCAATCATGATGCGGCGGGTGCGCGCTTCTTTGGGGCGCAGTTCGCGCATGATGATGTTGACGCTGCTGATGTCGGCGGCAAAAAGTACCTCGTCGCCTTCGATGATGACGGTTTGCGGCGTGGGGACGATGAGGCGGTTGTTGCGGTATATGGCGCAGATTTGGCAGTCCGCGCCTTCGGGGAGGTGTTGGTTGATGTCGGCGATTTCGCGGTTGACGAGCAGCCCGCCTTTACGCGCCTGTACGATGACCATGCGGACTTTGTCGCCGGCAAACCTCAATACCTGCAATGCGCTGGTGTAGCTGAGCAGCCCGACGAGCTGTTCGGTAACGAGCTGTTCGGGGCTGATGGTTTCGGTGATGTCGAAGACGGTAAGGCTGCCGTTTTCCGTATCGTCGTTTTCGGGGTAGGGATATTCCAGATATTCGCTGGAACGCACGCGGGCGATGCGGCTGGGGATATTAAAGAGGTCGGCGGCAATTTTGCAGGCAACAATGTTGGTTTCGTCGCTGCGGGTCAGGGCGAGCAGGAGGTCGGAATCTGCCGCGCCCGCCTGTTCGAGGATAAACGGGGATGCGCCGTTGCCGAGTATGGTTTGGACGTCGAGGCGGCTGCCGATGTGTTGCAGGGCTTTTTCGTCGATGTCGATAACGGTAACGTCGTTGCTGGAAACGGAGGCGAGGTTTTGCGCGACGGTCGAGCCGACCTGTCCGCTGCCGAGGATGAGGATTTTCACGGTTTGGGCGGGTGGTTGGGTAAGGATGATGGGATTGTATAACAAAAGGTCGTCTGAAAACCTATTTTCAGACGACCTTTTGTTGATTTCAGGCAGGGTTTACCAGTAGCCCAGCACTTTCCACCAGATAATGCCGATGGTGCCGAAAATCAGGATTTCGACCACGCTCATAATGAAGCCGGCTTTCCACCATTCGGTCATGCTGACATAGTTCGAGCCGTAGATGACGGGGGACGAACCTGAAGCGTAGTGGGTCAACGACATCATGATGCCGGTGGCGGATGCCATAATCAGGGCGAACAGCATCGGCGGTGCGCCCAGGGCGAGGCCTGCGCCGTAGAACGCACCGAACATGGCGGTAACGTGTGCCGTGCCGCTGGCGAAAACGTAGTGGGCGTAGAGGTAGGCGAGTACCAGAAGGGCGCAACCGGCTTCCCAGCCCAAGCCGAGATGGGAAATGCCACCCTGCATGGATTCGGACAGCCATGCAATCAGTCCCAATTTGTTGAGGAAGTTCGCCATCATGACCAAGGCGGCAAACCAGACGATGGTGTCCCACGCGCCTTTTTCTTTCAGCGCGTCGTCCCAAGTCAGTACGCCGGTGAGCAGGCACAGGGAGAGGCCGAGGAAGGTGGTGGCGGTGGCATCGACTTTCACGCCGAACAGCATTTCGGGAACGCCCGCCCACAGAAGCAGCAGAATCACGAAAATGCCGAGCATGATTTTTTCGTCGCGCTTCATCGCGCCCATTTCTTTCAGTTTTTCTTTGGCAAGGGCGGTCGCGTTAGGCGTTTGTTTGATTTCGGGCGGATACAGGAAATACAGTACCAGCGGCATCAGGAACATGGCAATCAGGCCGGGGACGACCATGGCGGCGAACCATGTGCCCCAAGAGAGGTGGATTTGCGAATCGGTGGCTTTGGCGACCAATTCGACGACCAGCGGATTGGGTGCGGTCGCGGTAACGAAGATGCAGCAGGTGATGATGTTGGCGTGGTAGTTGACCAGCGCGAGGTATTTACCGATTTTGCCTTCCGTGCCTTTTTCGGGGTCGGAATCGAAACTCAGGGCGATGGAACGCATAATCGGATGCACGATGGCGCCGCCGCGCGCGGTGTTACTTGGCGTAACCGGACCGATGACCAAGTCGGCTAGTGCCAAGCTGTAACCTACGCCTAGCGTGCGTTTGCCGAAAAGGGAAATCAGAAGGTAGCCGATACGCATCCCCAAGCCGGTTTTCAACAAACCGCGCGAGATGATGATGGCGATACCGATCATCCAGATTAACGAGTTGTTGAGGCTGCTCAGTGCGTCTTTGGTTGCGTCGGCGGCTTTTTCGTTGGTCACGCCGGTCAGCGCGACCAAGGTAATGCCCAAAATCGCCATTGCGCCGATGGGCATGGCTTTGCCGATGATGCCGGCGATGATGCCGACGAACAACGCCAAAAGGTGCCATGCGTCGGGCGATACACCCTGCGGCACGGGTATGACGAACCAGATAATCAGCGTCAGCGCGAGCGCAACCGCCGCAGGAATTGGCTTGAAGCCCATGTTGAGTCTCCTAGTTTAAGGTATCGGGGAAATCGGATTTCAGACGACGTGTGCCTGATTTTGGTAGGAACAGGTCGTCTGAAACGTATTTGGCAGCAGTTGTTTTTTATGTTTTTCTTTTGGTGGTTTGGGTAATGCGTGTTTTTGTGTTGCCATCTTTTTCAGACGACGTTTTCTTAAGGTTATTGGGTTTTGCCCTCTCCCTAACCCTCTCCCACGGGGAGAGGGGATAGATTGCAGAAAGTCCGATAATGGTCGGCTTCAGCATCATCATTCCCTCTCCCTGTGGGAGAGGGCTAGGGAGAGGGCAAAACCCTAGGATGTACCGTATCGTTTTCTCTGATGGCAAATCTACCGATAAGTTTTAGTCAGACGATGTGTGTCCGTTTTAGTGGGGAGGGGTCGTCTGAAACGTATTTGGCAGCAGTTGTTTTTTATGTTTTTCTTTTGGTGGTTTAGGTAATGCGTGTTTGTGTTGCCATCTTTTCAGACGACGTTTTCTTAAGGTTATTGGGTTTTGCCCTCTCCCTAACCCTCTCCCACGGGGAGAGGGGACGGATTGCAGAAAATCTAATAATGGTCGGTTTCAGCACCATCATTCCCTCTCTGTGGAAGAGGGGCAGATTGTAGAAAATCTAATAATGGTCGGTTTCAGCACCATCATTCCCTCTCTGTGGAAGAGGGGCAGATTGCAGAAAATCTGATAATGGTCGGCTTCAGTACCATCATTCCCTCTCCCCGTGGGAGAGGGCTAGGGAGAGGGTAAAACCTCAGATTTAGCAGGTTCGGTTGTGAAACCCAACAAATACTTAAACCCTAATCATCATGTTGGGTCATGACCCAGCCTACAGGTATTTTTCAGACGACCTCCTATATACAAAAGGTCGTCTGAAATCCCGTATCAAATTAATCCTGATCCGCCGGCAGGCCGTACTCTTCGGGGAAGGTACGCAGTGAGCTTTGCAACACGGTAACCGCGCCGTCAATCAAACCGCAGCGGCCGCTTCGGGGCAGCAGTTGGCACAGGCTTTGCAGGGCGCGGAGGTCGTCTGAAGTGCCGATGCCGGTATCCACGCGGTTGAGCAGGCGTGAAAGTTGGAACGTGCCGCCTTTGCACGGCGGGCATTGTCCGCATGAGTTGGACGCAAAAAATTCCACATACTCGGATACTTTGCGCACCACGCTGGTGCCTTCGGAAATCACAATCATTGCGCCCGTACCGAGGCTGGATTTGCGTTCGCGCACGGACACGAAGTCCAAAGGCACGTCCAAATCTTTCGCGGTCAGAAGCGTGTTTGACGGGCCGCCGGTGAAGACGGCTTTAAACGTGCGCCCTTCGAGCATACCGCCGCCGTGGTCGAAAATCAGCGATTGTAGGGTCGTGCCCATCGGCAGTTCGTACAGGCCCGGATTCAATACATCGCCGGAAAGCGAGTAGAGTTTCGTGCCTGCGGCATCGCCCAAACCCAGCGATTTGTACCATTCCGCGCCTTTGGCAAGGATTTGCGGGATGTTGGCGAAGGTTTCGGTGTTGTTGATTAAGGTCGGTTCGCCTTCTACGCCGCTTTCGGCGGGGAACGGCGGTTTGCGGCGCGGGAACGGGAAACCGCCTTCCAACCATGAAATCACGGCGGTTTCTTCGCCGCCGATGTAGCGGCCTGAAGTTTCGACCAATTTCAGGTCTAAAGGTTTGCCCAGATAGTTTTCGATGCGGATGAACAAATCGCTTTTTTTCCATTGCTCGATGGCGGGCACGATGGCGGCGATGGATTCGGTCTGGTGCGGGTTGACATACATAATCGCTTTGTTGGCTCGGCAGGCGACGGCGGCAATCAGAACGCCTTCGATGACTTGGTGCGGCGTTTTCGCCAGCAATACGCGGTCTTTGAACGTACCCGGTTCGTCTTCGTTGGCATTGCAGACGACGTATTTGTCGCCGTGTTTGCTTTGGGCTGCGACGGCCGCCTCCCATTTGCGCCAGGTCGGGAAACCTGCGCCGCCCATGCCGCAGAGATTGGCGTCTTGCAGCTTGGAAACGATGCTTTGAGGATCGGCAAGTGCCGCCAGCAGGCCTTCGCCGCCGCCGACTTTGCGCCACGCGGCCAAATCCGCGCCGACTTGGCGGGACGGGTGCAGTAAGTTTTGATTGGCTTGGTTCATGATTGTTGCTCCTGCAAACCGGCGTGTTCGCGCAAATCGAATTTGCCGTAGTCGGGATATAAAACGGGGGCTTTGATGTCGCTGGTCAGTCCGGCGCGGGTCATTTCGCGTTGTAGATCGTGAACGTGTCCGACACCGCCGCGCACTTTTTTCAGCGGCAGGCCGCAACCGGCGGCGGCTTTACCCGCGCGGCGGCCGAAGCTGATGATGTCCAAAAGCGCGTTGCCCATCAGGCGGTTGCGGCCGTGGATGCCGCCGGTTACTTCGCCGGCGCAATAGAGACCTTCGACGCAGGTTGCGCCGTCGCCGTTGATTTCGACGCCGCCGTTTTGGTAGTGCAGGGTCGGATGAATCATCACGGGTTCGACGGCGGGGTCGATGCCGCATTTGTGGGCGACGTGGCCGAGCGTAACCAAACGGTTCAATACGTCGGGATCGTTTTCAATCAGGCGCGGCGTATCGAGGAACACGCCGACTTGTCCGTCGCGCACCACGCCGCGGCCTTCGCGGCACTCGCGCAAAATAGCGGCGGCAACGACGTCGCGCGGTTGCAATTCGTCAACGAAACGTTCGCCCAAACCGTTGACCAGTTTGGTGCCTGCGGAACGGACGGCTTCGGAAATCAGCGCGCCCGCCAAGTGCGGCGGATGGGCGACGCCGGTCGGATGGTATTGGAAGGAATCGATGTCGCGCAGTTTCGCGCCGATGCGGTACGCCATCACCAGACCGTCGGCGGTTGCGCCGTAGTGGTTGGAAGTGGCGAAACCCTGCAAATGCAGCCGTCCGCTGCCGCCGGTTGCCAAGACCACGGCTTTGGCGTGAACCAATACCAAAGAGCGTTTTTCCAAGTCGTACAAAATCGCGCCGACGCAGCGGCCGTGTTCGTCCGACAATAATTCGATGGCGGGGTGGCGGTTGAGCTGGGTGATGTTTTCGTCGAGTTCGACCGCTTCGCGCAGTACGCGCATCATTTCGAGGCCGGTGAAGTCGCGGTAGCTCAGGATGCGCGGCACGGTCGTACCGCCTGCACGTTTGCGGCTCAACATGCCGTTGCTGTCCGCGCCTTTGGCAAGGTCGAAAGTCATGCCCAAGCCGATCAGCCAGCGGATGGCGGACGGCGCGTCGGTAACCATTTGCGCCACCAATTCTTTTTTGCCTGCGTTGTGGCCGCCTTTGATGGTGTCGTCAAAGTGCTGCTGCAAACTGTCTTCCGCGCCGACTGCCGCCTGAATGCCGCCTTCAGCCATCACGGTATTGCTGTCGCCGATACGCAGCTTGTTCGCCATAATCACGCGCGCGCCTGCTTCGGTTGCAGACAATGCCGCCGCCGCACCGGCACCGCCGCCGCCGATAACCAGTACGTCGGTGTTCAAGTGTTCCGCGCCCGACAAATCATAGTCGTCAATCAGGGGATGACTGATCAGCAGTTTCGCCAAATCAGGATGGCAGTAATCGCCCGTGTTCGGACCGATGGGTAGTTTGACGCGCGCATTGGCCTGATAGTCGGGGTGAAACTGACTCAATAATTCGTTTTTTTCCGGCAGGTCGCCGCGCAGTTCCAATGAGGAAGCGCGCAGGTTGGCAAGGGCGGTTTCGTAGTCTATGCCTTGGATTTCGTTCGCCATCACATTGCCTCCTCTTCAAATTCGACTTTCATTTTGCCGCTGTCGATTTCACGCAGGCGGCGCATCAAATCCACCGGACGCAGCGTGCGCGCCGCTTTCATGCGGCGGGCGAACAAGCCCAAGTGGTTCGGACGGATGTGTTCGGGGCAGGAAAGGGTGCAGAGGTTGCACATCACGCATTGGTCGAAGGTCAGCGCAGCCGCGCCGAAATCGCCCGATACCACTTGCGCCACGCCGTTTTCCACTTCCAAACCTTTGGGGCAGGCGCGGTTGCAGCCGCCGCAATGACGGCAGTGTTGCGCTTCGGGGAAGGCTTTGGCGGTGTCGTCCAGCCAGTTCCAGCCGTCGCCGACCTCGCTCACGTCGTAATATTGGATATGCTCGGGAATGAAGTAGTCCAAGAAGCTGACCTGCATCCCTTCTTCGACTTTGGTTTCACACGCCAACGCAGTCGTTACCTCGCGCTCGCCTTCCTTGCGGATCATGCAGCGGCACGAACCGCAAACGCCTTGCCCCATGCAGCCGACGTTGGCGGTAATCGCGCTGCCGGAACGGGCATAGGCCTGAATGATTGACGAGTCGGCGGAGGCTTTGACCTCGTGGCCGTCTATGGTCAGGGTTAACAAGTTTTCACTCATGGTAGTGTCCTGTGGAAAGGGATAGGGGAAATCGGATGTGTGTATTTTTATTACAAACTTTTAAAATGCAGATGTTTTTCAGGAAACGTCTTATAAATCAACGTCTGACTGTCTTTTATTAGTGTATCAGAATTTGGGTTTTTTGATGATGGCAGAGTCGTAAAGGCAGGGTGGGGGCGGATTGTGAACAAAAAACAGTGGTTTTCAGACGACCTTTGTGCCATCTTGTTATTTTGTAAGATAAAATAAACTTAAGATAAAGGAATAACTGCTAAAAACCGTTTTGAAATACGAGTAAATATCATTATTAAGTGCTTGATATAAAAGTATATATCTATGTATTTATTGGATAAATTTGCAAAGTGTAAGCGAATGCAAACAGTGTTATAAAATTTCATAAAAACGGCTAAGTTTGACTTCTGTCAAAAATCATCGTGGGTAGAATGACACGGCTTTTACATTTGTGTATGGTTGAAAAAAGAAAGACAGGTCGTCTAAAAAATAATTGTTTCTTTTTAAATTCATGTTATTAGTAAGGTTCATTGCGGAGTTGAATCCAGCCTTTTCAGACGACCCTTTGGAATTTGAGTGGACGGATTAATTGTAGTTTTATTTCTACCGGTAAATATTGCCGACAATATCCGTTATCATCATCCGAGTGAAATGATAGGTTATTAAGTTTTATGAAAATCAATGGATTATAAAAATCATATTGTCGCCTCATATCGATTGACAGCACTATTACACAGATTAAGGTCGTCTGAAAAACGGCCTCTATAAAAAAGCTAACAAACCCTCCCTACCATATGAAAAGGAACACAATCATGACCGTCATCAAGCAAGAAGACTTTATCCAAAGTATCTGCGATGCCTTCCAATTCATCAGCTATTACCATCCGAAAGACTACATCGACGCGCTCTATAAAGCGTGGCAGAAGGAAGAAAATCCCGCCGCCAAAGACGCGATGACGCAGATTTTGGTCAACAGCCGCATGTGTGCCGAAAACAACCGCCCCATCTGCCAAGACACCGGTATCGCAACCGTCTTCCTCAAAGTCGGCATGAACGTCCAATGGGATGCGGACATGAGCGTGGAAGAGATGGTTAACAAAGGCGTGCGCCGCGCCTACACTTGGGAAGGCAACACCCTGCGCGCGTCCGTCCTCGCCGACCCGGCCGGCAAACGCCAAAACACCAAAGACAACACCCCCGCCGTCATCCACATGAGCATCGTGCCGGGCAACAAAGTCGAAGTAACCTGCGCGGCAAAAGGCGGCGGCTCTGAAAACAAATCCAAACTCGCCATGCTCAATCCGTCCGACAACATCGTCGATTGGGTATTGAAAACCATCCCGACCATGGGCGCGGGCTGGTGTCCTCCCGGCATTTTGGGCATCGGCATCGGCGGTACGCCCGAAAAAGCCGTGCTGATGGCAAAAGAATCCCTGATGAGCCACATCGACATTCAAGAGTTGCAGGAAAAAGCCGCGTCCGGCGCAGAATTGTCCACCACCGAATCCCTGCGCCTCGAGCTCTTTGAAAAAGTCAACGCGTTGGGCATCGGCGCACAAGGTTTGGGCGGACTGACCACCGTGTTGGACGTCAAAATCCTCGATTACCCGACCCATGCCGCTTCCAAACCGATTGCCATGATTCCGAACTGCGCCGCCACCCGCCACGTCGAATTCGAATTGGACGGCTCCGGTCCGGTCGAACTGACCCCGCCGCGCGTTGAAGACTGGCCCGATTTGACTTACAGCCCCGACAACGGCAAACGCATTGATGTCGACAAACTGACCAAAGAAGAAGTTGCCAGCTGGAAAACCGGCGACGTATTGCTGCTGAACGGTAAAATCCTCACCGGCCGCGATGCCGCGCACAAACGCCTCGTCGATATGCTCGACAAAGGCGAAGAGTTGCCCGTCGATTTCACCAACCGCCTGATTTACTACGTCGGCCCCGTCGATCCGGTCGGCGACGAAGTAGTCGGCCCCGCAGGTCCGACCACCGCTACCCGCATGGACAAATTCACCCGCCAAATGCTCGAACAAACCGGCCTCTTGGGCATGATCGGCAAATCCGAGCGCGGCGCAGCCACCTGCGAAGCCATCGCCGACAACAAAGCCGTATACCTCATGGCAGTCGGCGGCGCGGCATACCTCGTGGCAAAAGCCATCAAATCCTCCAAAGTCTTGGCGTTCCCCGAATTGGGCATGGAAGCAGTTTACGAGTTTGAAGTCAAAGACATGCCCGTAACCGTCGCCGTGGACAGCAAAGGCGAATCCATCCACGCCACCGCCCCGCGCCAATGGCAGGCAAAAATCGGCATCATCCCCGTCGAGTCCTAATGCCTTGATGTTGGATTGAAAAGGTCGTCTGAAAACTCGGAATACGGTTTTCAGACGACCTTTTGGCTAATACGGTTTCAATGGCGTAAAACCGGCATCCGTATTCCTGCAAAACCCTGCGACAAAGTGTAAAAAACCGCTATAATTGCCGACAATTTTCCCTTTCAGACGACCTTCTTAAACCGAGGTCGTCTGAAAAAACAGACAAGGAAGAAATCCGATGAAAAACTACCAAGCGCCCGACGAGAAGGGCTTTTTCGGCGAACACGGCGGACTTTATGTCTCCGAAACCCTAATTCCCGCCTTACAAGAGCTGGCGGATGCCTATAAAGCAGCGAAAAACGACCCGTCGTTTTGGGAAGAGTTCCACCGCGATTTGAAACACTACGTCGGCCGCCCCAGCCCCGTTTACCATGCCGCGCGATTGTCCGAGCATTTGGACGGTGCGCAAATCTGGTTGAAACGCGAAGACTTGAACCACACAGGCGCGCACAAGGTAAACAATACCATCGGTCAGGCATTGCTCGCCCGCCGCATGGGCAAAAAACGCGTCATCGCCGAAACCGGCGCGGGTCAGCACGGCGTAGCTTCCGCCACTGTCGCCGCCCGCTTCGGCATGACTTGCGACGTGTACATGGGCGCGGACGACATCCAGCGCCAAATGCCCAACGTGTTCCGCATGAAATTGTTGGGCGCAAACGTGGTCAGCGTCGACAGCGGCAGCCGCACGCTGAAAGACGCAATGAACGAAGCCATGCGCGAATGGGTCGCCCGCGTGGACGACACGTTCTACATCATCGGCACCGCCGCCGGCCCCGCGCCGTATCCCGAAATGGTGCGCGATTTCCAATGCGTCATCGGCAACGAAGCCAAAGCGCAGATGCAGGAAGCCATCGGCAGACAGCCCGACGTCGCCGTTGCCTGCGTCGGCGGCGGCTCGAACGCCATCGGCCTGTTCCACCCGTATATCGGCGAAGAAAACGTGCGCCTCATCGGCGTGGAAGCCGGCGGTTTGGGCGTGGATACTCCCGACCACGCCGCGCCGATTACCAGCAAAGCCCCCATCGGCGTATTGCACGGCTTCCGCAGCTACCTGATGCAGGACGAAAACGGTCAAGTCTTGGGGACGCACTCCGTTTCCGCAGGCCTCGACTACCCCGGCATCGGCCCGGAACACAGCCACCTGAACGACATCAAACGCGTCGAATACACCGTCGCCAAAGACGACGAAGCACTCGAAGCCTTCGATTTGTTGTGCCGCTTTGAAGGCATCATCCCCGCGCTCGAATCCAGCCACGCCCTCGCATGGGCAGTCGCCAACGCGCCGAAAATGGGCAAAGACCAAGTGATTCTGGTCAACCTGTCCGGCCGCGGCGATAAAGACATCAACACCGTGGCGAAGCTGAAAGGGATTGAGTTGTAAGCATCGCCGTTGAGCGGATAAAGACAGGAGGTCGTCTGAAAACTGAGTAAATAGGTTTTCAGACGACCTTTTCGTTTGTAAGGAAAATTCATTTGTAAGGAAAACAGGCTTACGTCTTTTTGGAACTTTTTACTTTAATGTAAATCGTAGTAGTTCTTATTAACTGATTTAAGAAATGGAAAGAAGCATATGACTAAGTGGGGTCTGTATGATTGCGAAGACGAATGTAAAGAAGATGAGGAAGAAAAACAGGATTTGGTTCCCTTAATTCCTAATGGTATCCATTGGTATGAGGGAGATACATTAGTCCAAGATCATTATCCGATTGTTGTTACCGGGTCAAGAGTTTATGTCGATATTGGTAAAATGGAAAGTTATTACATAGGAGCTGAATCTGTTCCCGATGGGGATATAGATAGTACCAACGATACGGCAATTCCAATTTTAGCTGAATCCACTTCTCCAAAACCTTCGGTAGGAAATGAACTTCAAACGGTGGCAAAAACTTCTCAAGCCGGTGAGCAAAAGTCGGAAAATATTCCTACATCTCAAAATGCAGCAGCAAAATCTCCTATTGAAGCCAAATCAGAGAACCCATCCGAGCAAGCAGTCAAACCTAAAGATGCTGAAGCCGCTGCCCAAAGTGCGGTAGGCGATACCGCTGCACAAGTCAAATCCGCAGCTGAGATTGCAGACAGGGAAATGACCAAGCAGGCATTTCGTACAGAGAAGCTTTATCAAGGTAAATATGAGCTTGCCAAAACTCTGTCAAATGGCATGATTATGTTTGAGGACAATACCGTCCCCGAACGCTTCAGCGACGCCAAAATCGACTACCTGAAAAGTACCGATGACGTAAACAGGGAAATTCAGGAAATCCGCAAACAGGGTGATGTACTGAAACAGCAATACGGCGACTTCCACGGTAAAGCTTATATGGCAGGTATGCTGAGTAAAGTCGCAGGCGGGGTCGGCACTGTGGTTGACGGCTACGAACTCGGTCGCCGCGCTAATGTTGCCTACGAAAGCGGTAAAGATTCCGATTGGGATGCGGTAACAGGGCAGATTGCTAAGATGGCGACTAATATGATCGGCGGAACTTTAGCCGTTGGCGGAGGAGTCCGATTGGTAGGCGCATTGGCAGCAGGTTTCTTGCCAACAACAGGAGTCGTAATATTATCAGTAGTAGCGGGAGGAGTTATTACATATCTTATCGGCAAAGCTGCTGATTATATTGAATCGGAAATTTCTAAAGGACAAAATCCGTTCAGCTTTTATAACGGTCCATCCAAAGGAGAAACAGAAGTTGCTTTTGTCGGCGACATCGATTTTTCTAAATATGGTGATGATACCTCAATGACTAGCGAGGATATTACTCTGATAGGCAACCAAAAATTCGGCAATCTGGAAATCAAGAGCAAATCCTTGAACATCATCGGTGAAGTCCATACCGAAGGCAAGCTGATTGTAGATAGCGAAAAAGTCGAAATGACCGACCTTAAAGCACTGACGCAGCCTGTCCAAACGCAAAGGGAACATACTCCGGAAGAGAACTTGGAAGCACAAAATGATGTTGAAGTCCAACAGAGGGAAGGTGCGGACGATGATGCTCAAACCTCCGATAATGTTCTACCGTCAGTGAATGAAATCATGGTGCAACAGTCGGAATTGAATGTTCCAATTCAACAGGAAGGAGATAATACAGATAAATCTGGGGAGATAGAGGATCTTCAATCAGACTATTCCGTAATGATGGAAAAACAAGAGTTGCTGTCTGATATTCCGTCTGTTTCATTAATTTAAAACCTGATACGTCTTACACAATCTATATGAATGAAAGCCTAATCTAAATATGATTTCCAATGAAATGAAATTCAGACAAGTATTTGAATCATATGTAATGGTTGGAGTGTCTCTGCTAAGCGTCCTGATATTTATCCTTACCCCTTCCCATGCAGACGATGAAATCCTGATTCGTCTAAATGAGTTTTTGGACGAATATTTATTCGGAAACGGTTATTATAAACCGTCGGCTTATCCGTTGGCTGCAAAGGTAACAAACAGTTTTTCGGTAATCCTCTCTATATGTTCGGGAATTTGGATGGGGATTTATCGAAGAAAAGATGTTTCTACGCCTATCCAACATCCTTTTGCAGGAATGTTTGTGTTGATTGTTTTAACATTGCTTTGTATTTGGAGTAGTATGTATCCGCAACAATTTTCCATCAATCCTCCAAGAAGGAGTTTTGGATTGACAGAATCCTTTCATAATAATTCCTGGCTTTTCATGATGTTGATGATTATGAAAAATATGATGATTTATTTCGGATTCCGTATAGCTTGTTCTTTTACACTATTTTTTCTGATAAGAAAGCAGGAATATAGGTAGGATGATCAAGCTATAAATGACAAAGGTCGTCTGAAATCCTTTTCAGACGACCTTTTTCTGTCTTTCCAAGGCGTAAAACAGGGCAGGGCGGTTTGGTCTGCCGCAGCATGCCGTTATAATGCGGGTTGCAGCATTTTGTAAAGGGCAGGGCGATGGAAGAATGGTTTGAACGGACTATTATCGGCAGCTATACGGCGGAGCGGGAAAGGCAGTTTTTTACGCATTACTTGGAGCGGTTTGCGCCTTGCCATGTTCAGACCGTTGTCCAACAAGGCGGTCAATGGTTAAGGTCGTCTGAAAACGTGGTTGCCGTACCCCGTGATGTATTGATGACGGCGGACGCTATGGCTTGGGAGAGTCATTCTATTGATGTGCTGCTGATGCCGCACAGTCATGAGACTGCCGCGCTGACGCAAGTGCTGCATGAGGCGTCCAGGGTGTTGAAACCTGAAGGGCGGTTGGTTTTGACGGGGTTTAATCCGAAATCTTTGTGGTTTTTCAGCAGGTGGTTTGATGGAACGCGCTTGCCTAAAAAGGAGCATTGCCTGACTTTGCCGGCTTTGAAGCAGCAGTTGGCGGATTTAGATTTTGAGGTGGAATTCGGAAAGTTTATGGTGTACCTGCCTGCTGTGAATTCGCAAAAGGGGCTGCGGTTTTGGCGTTTTATGGAGAAAGCGGGGGACAGGTGGTGGCCGCAGTGCGCGGCGGTGTACGGCTTGGTTTTGATCAAGCGTATGGCGGGGGTTACGCCGTTGCCGGAGTTTGAAAAAATATTGGGAACGCAGACGGTGGCTTTGGGGGCGGCGCGGATTTCGGATTGAGAAATGTAGCGTTGGTAAAACCCGCATGACTGGTTTTCAGACGACCTTTTGAGGCCGAACATTTGAAAACGGCAGGTTTGACTCCATAAAAATAGCCTCTTCTATATTTGTCATTTTGCCTTGGATTTGCTGCTTGCTTCCTGCAAAGCCGATTGGTTGCAAATTGTCAGGCTGCGTTGGCATCGGTAGAATCGCAGGTCGTCTGAAAAAGGCGATGTTGATTGTATTAGCTTGAGGATAAAGAAAAATGCCGGAATTGCCTGAGGTAGAAACGACGTTGCGCGGTATCAGCCCGCATATTCAAGGTAAAAAGGTGGCGGATGTCGTGTTGCGCCAAACCAAGCTGCGCTGGCAGGTCAATCCGCAGTTGGCGGAGCTTTTGGCGGGGCAGGAGGTGTTGAGCTGTCGTCGGCGGGCGAAATATTTGGTTATCGGTTTTGCAACGGGTATTTTGTTGATTCATTTGGGCATGTCGGGCAGCTTGCGGATTTTTACGGACGGCGATGCGCGGATTGACCATCCCGACAAACACGACCATGCGGACATTGTGTTTGCGGACGGAACGGTATTGCGCTATCACGACCCGCGCAAGTTCGGCGCGATTTTGTGGTATGAAGGCATTGCGGAACATCATCCGCTTCTTGAAAAACTGGGTCCCGAGCCGCTTTCAGACGACTTCTCCGCCGATTATCTGTACCAAAAATTTAAAACGCAAAAACGCGCGGTCAAGCTGGCTCTGATGGACAATACCGTCGTGGTCGGCGTGGGTAATATTTATGCGAACGAAAGCCTGTTTAAATCGGGCATCTCGCCACACCGCCCTGCGGACAAGGTTAAGAAAAAAGAATGCGCCGTCTTGGTGGAAACGATTAAATCGGTATTGCAGCGCGCGATTGAAACCGGCGGCAGCACGTTGCGCGACTTCGTCAACAGTGACGGCAAAAGCGGCTATTTCCAGCAGGAATATACGGTGTACGGCAGGCACAACGAACCCTGCGTCCGTTGTGGCGGTTTGGTGCAGAAGGAAGTTTTGGGGCAGCGCGGGACGTTTTATTGTCCGAACTGCCAGAAATAATGTTTGAACCTGTTTTCAGACGACCTCTTTGTCATCTGGGTCGTCTGAAAATTTTATTGATATGATTTGATACACATAAGACGAAAAGAAAAACAGTTATGCACTCACGAAAAGCACCGTTTTTTACCCGTTTAGGCAGGTTGTTCCGCCTGACGGGATGGCTGTTCCGAACCGGAAGGCATTTGCGCCGTATCGATACCGGCAACCCTGCCGAACGCGATCATGCGGTCATCACTCTGGGCAAAGGCGCGCTGGAAGCCTTGGATATCGAATTGGAAATCGGCACGCCGCCCGCAGATAATGTGAAGGGTGTTTTGGTAGCGGCAAACCATGTGTCTTGGCTGGATATTTTCGCCATGAGTGCGGTGTATCCGAGCAGCTTTATCGCCAAGCAGGAAATCAAAGACTGGCCGGTCTTGGGCAAAATGGGGCAAAACGCAGGCACGGTGTTTATCAACCGAAATTCCCGACGCGATGTCGAGCCGATTAACCAAGCCATTTGCGCCGCGTTGAAAGCCGGGCAGAATGTCAGCTTTTTCCCCGAAGCGCGGACTTCTTTGGGCTTGGATATTTTGCCGTTCAAAGCCGCACTCTTCCAATCCGCCATTGATGCCGACGCGCCTGTTCAGGCGGTTACGCTGCGCTATTATGATGATGCCGGTAAAAGGACGACTGTGCCGTCTTATGCACAAGTCGATTTGGTGCGCTCACTTTGGCGCATCGTTTCCATGAAAAAACTGCGCATCCGTATCGATTTTGCCGCCCCGATTCGCCCCGGCAAAGACGAAGACCGCTTTATGTTGAAAGACAAAGTAGAAAGCAGTATCCGCGGAGTCGTATTGTCCGATGCACACGATTCCGAAAAATAATTTTAAGCTAGGGGCTTGTTTTCTTTCAGACGACCTCTATTTAAATGAAACATTCGCAGGTTGGGTTTCATAGCTTCAGGTAATTAATATTATTTGAACTATAAATTATACAAATCAAACTCCCTGCGCTAGAATGCACACATTCACTCGTATCATTCCCTAAACCTAAAATTTCAAGGAGATCCAAAATGGCTTTGCAAGATCGTACCGGTCAAAAAGTACCTTCCGTCGTATTCCGTACCCGCGTGGGCGACACTTGGAAAGATGTTTCCACCGATGATTTGTTCAAAGGCAAAAAAGTAGTCGTATTCTCTCTGCCCGGCGCATTTACTCCGACTTGTTCTTCTTCCCACCTGCCGCGTTACAACGAATTGTTCGGCGCGTTCAAAGAAAACGGCGTTGACGCAATCTACTGCGTATCTGTAAACGATACTTTCGTGATGAACGCTTGGGCTGCCGAAGAAGAAGCTGACAACATCTACATGATTCCTGATGGCAACGGCGAATTTACCGAAGGCATGGGCATGCTGGTCGGCAAAGAAGACTTGGGCTTCGGCAAACGCTCTTGGCGTTACTCCATGCTGGTTAACGACGGCGTGGTTGAAAAAATGTTCATCGAGCCTGAAGAGCCGGGTGATCCTTTCAAAGTGTCTGACGCTGACACTATGTTGAAATTCATCGCTCCTGACTGGAAAGCTCAAGAGTCTGTTGCCATCTTCACCAAACCCGGCTGCCAATTCTGCGCTAAAGCTAAAAAAGCTTTGCAAGACAAAGGTCTGTCTTACGAAGAAATCGTATTGGGCAAAGATGCGACTGTTACTTCCGTTCGCGCCATCACCGGCAAGATGACTGCTCCTCAAGTCTTCATCGGCGGCAAATACATCGGTGGTAGCGAAGATTTGGAAGCTTACTTGGCTAAAAACTAATTGCTTGATGCTTGAGACGGTTTGAAAAAGCCGTCTGAACAGAAAAATAGAGTTATTCAGACGATACGCTACACGGTCGTTCTGAATAGCTCTATATTTACAAGTAGAATTTGAGATTATTGTTTTAAATCGAGATTTTAGAAATAGTTATCGATTTTTTATTTTTGATAGTTTATTAAATAGATCGTCTGAAAACCTGATACGCTTCACGCTGATACCGCTTCGGACGCTCAACAAAAAAGGACAAAGATTATGAAAAAAATTCAAGCAGATGTCGTCGTAATCGGCGGCGGTACTGCCGGCATGGGCGCGTTTCGCAATGCCCGTTTACATACGGATAATGTTTACCTGATTGAAAACAACGTGTTCGGTACGACCTGCGCGCGCGTGGGCTGTATGCCTTCCAAACTCTTGATTGCTGCTGCAGAGGTGCGACATCACGCATTGCATACCGATCCGTTCGGCGTGCATTTGGACAAAGACAGCATCGTCGTCAACGGCGAAGAAGTGATGCAGCGCGTCAAATCCGAGCGCGACCGTTTTGTCGGCTTTGTCGTTGCCGATGTGGAAGAATGGCCTTCCGACAAACGCATTATGGGTTCGGCTAAATTTATCGACGAACATACCGTCCAAATCGACGACCATACCCAAATCACTGCAAAAAGTTTCGTGATTGCTACCGGTTCGCGTCCCGTTATCCTGCCGCAGTGGCAGCCTTTGGGCGACCGTTTGATTATCAACGACGACGTTTTCTCATGGGATACGCTGCCTAAGAGCGTTGCCGTGTTCGGGCCGGGCGTTATCGGTTTGGAACTGGGTCAGGCATTGCACCGTTTGGGGGTGAAAGTCGAAATTTTCGGCTTGGGCGGCGTCATCGGCGGCATTTCCGACCCCGTCGTTTCAGACGAGGCAAAAGCTGTGTTCGGCGAAGAATTGAAATTGCATTTGGATGCTAAAACCGAGGTCAAACTCGATGAGAACGGTAATGTAGAAGTCCATTGGGAACAGGACGGCGAAAAAGGCGTATTTGTTGCCGAATATATGCTGGCAGCCGTAGGCCGCCGTCCGAACGTTGACAATATCGGTTTGGAAAACATCAATATCGAAAAAGACGCGCGCGGCGTACCCGTTGCCGATCCGCTGACCATGCAGACCAGCATTCCTCATATCTTCATCGCAGGCGACGCGTCCAACCAACTGCCTCTGCTGCACGAAGCTGCCGACCAAGGCAAGATTGCCGGCGATAATGCGGGCCGCTACCCGAATATCGTCGGCGGTTTGCGCCGTAGCACCATCGGCGTAGTGTTCACCAATCCGCAAATCGGCTTTGTCGGTTTGAAATACGCGCAGGTTGCCGCGCAATACCAGCCCGACGAATTTGTCATTGGCGAAGTATCGTTTAAAAACCAAGGCCGCAGCCGCGTGATGCTGGTAAACAAAGGCCATATGCGCCTGTATGCCGAAAAAGCCACCGGCCGCTTCATCGGCGCGGAAATCTTAGGGCCGGCCGCCGAACATTTGGCGCACCTGTTGGCATGGGCGCATCAAATGAAGATGACCGTTCCGCAAATGCTGGACATGCCGTTCTACCATCCCGTTATCGAGGAAGGTCTGCGCACCGCGTTGCGGGATGCCGATGCGAAGTTGAAACAGGCTTGATGGGTTGACCTAATCGGTCTGCCGGAATGAAAGGTCGTCTGAGAACTTGATTTAAGGTTTTCAGATGACCTTTTTTGTCTTTACGTTGCGGAATAAAATCAGTTGCGGAGACATTGCTGTGTAATGTGTAGTTCGGATATTTATATCCGATGAATATTTGATGTTTCTGTTTTCTTTACGCGTTGTTGCAGATGGAGATGTCGGATTCAAGAATTTGACCTACGGATTTTTCGCAGTATCACAATGGCTGAACGATAAATCAAAGGGTTATGACGCTTTTGACTTAGCCGTTTTCAGACGACCTTTCGGGTTCAAATGCCTTCAAGCGGCTGGCTGGTATCTTCATCTGCCGTTTCGTTTTCGTTTTTCCGATACTGCCCCGGCGAAATCCCGTATTGTTTTTTAAACGCTTTGCCAAAGTGTGTTTCGGATTGGAAGCCGACGTTCAGCGCGACAGACAAGACGGAATCAGCGGTTTGCCGCAGCAATACGGCGGCTTGGCGCAGGCGGATGAGGTTGACGAAGGCGTGGGGGCTGATGCCGGTTTGTTGTTTGAACAGGCGCATGAGTTGTGCGCGGGAGAGGTTGGCAAGCTCGGTCATTTTTTCGATGTTCCATTCGTCTTCGGGGCGGCTGACGACGGTTTGGATGAGTTGGCGCAGGCGTTTGTCGCGCAGGCCGTTGAGTATGCCGCCCAAAGGTGCTTCTCCGCCTTGTTCGAGATGGGCGCGGACGATGAGGACGAGGAGGACGGAGGAGAGGGCATTGACGATGGCGCGCGAGCCGGAAAGCGTGTGTGTGCTTTCGTATTGCAACATGGAGATCAGGCATTGCAGCGAGGGATGGTCCATCTTGATGAGGACGGTTTCGGGCAGGTCGTGCATGATGTCGGCGTGTTCGTCGTATTCGAAGCGGGCACAGAACAAATCGAGGCTTTTTTCGCCGCCGCTGCCTGAAGATTCGATGGTAAACGCGCCGTCGTTGCCGATATGAATGGTATCGCCGCAGTTGTTGCAGTCTGCTTCGCTGCTGATGATGTGTTCCGCGCTGCGCGGGAAAAAGATAAGGTCGCCGGTTTGTAAGAGACGTGCTTCGGGTTCGCCTTCGATTTTGATGTAGCTTTCCCCGGCGACGACAAGGTGCGCGATACCGTGCGCGCGCCTGCGTTCGTGCGGGGCGTACCATTTGTCGCGGAACAGGCATTGTATGTCCACGCTGCCGGTAATTTGCGCCAGTTCGATGAGTTTGTCCAAAGTGTCCATAAGTGTTTTTTGCAAGTGAATGAGATGATTTGACGATTATAATAGTCAAATTATTGCAATAATGCCATTCATCGGATGTAAAGATGGCGGATTAAATTGAAATCTGCCATGAAAGAGCAACATCCTTCATTTCAAACACATTGGAAAGGAAATCAAAATGTTTCAAAATTGGCCCGAACACACCGCACACGTTAAAAAATCATTCGGCGAGCTGGGTAAAAACCACCCGAAAATGCTGCAAGCCTACGGCGCGCTGGAACAAGCCGCCGCAGCCGAAGCATTGGATGCGAAAACCCGCGAGCTGATTGCCCTCGCCGTCGCCATCACTACCCGTTGCGAAAGCTGCATCAGCGTACACGCCGCCGCAGCCGCCAAAGCGGGCGCGACTGAAAGCGAAATCGCCGGCGCGCTGGCGACCGCCATTTCCTTGAACGCAGGTGCAGCCTACACTTATGCCCTGCGCGCTTTGGAAGCGGTTGACGCACAACGTTGATTTTGTCTCAAAGGGTCGTCTGAAAACAACTCCCGTTTCAGACGACCCTTCTGTTGACGGAACATTGCTTTTTGCCGCCGAACCGTTTAGATTGATATTTTTGTTCAACCGTTTGGAGAAACGACCATGAAAAAATTGCTGACTGCCGCGCTGACTGCCGCCGCACTCGTCCTGCCTGCCGCCGTATCCTATGCCGCGCCCGCCTCCAAAGCCGCCGGCGTGCAACCTGCCAAAGCAAAAGGCGTATGGATTGACGTACGTTCCGAAGAAGAATTCAAATCCGGCCACCTGCAAGGCGCGGTCAACATCCCGCACGACCAAATCGTCGAACGCATCAAAAGCGTCAGCCCCGACAAAAACGCGCCCGTCAACCTCTACTGCCGCAGCGGCCGCCGTGCCGAAGCCGCGCTTACCGAGTTGAAAAAAGCAGGCTATACCAACGTAACCAACCACGGCGGTTACGAAGACTTGGTGAAAAAAGGTTTGAAATAACCAGCAACAAGGTCGTCTGAAACGTTTCAGACGACCTT
>NZ_KV812116.1:71318-80668 GCF_001813335.1 Neisseria sp. HMSC055H02
GGTCGTCTGAAACGTTTCAGACGACCTTTTATCCAAGGAAAAACATGAAACCGATACGCCCCTTCGCTGCAGCCGCCATCCTCGCCGCCCTGACCGCCTGCGCCTCACACGGCGGCGATGCCGCCCGACAACCTGATTCCCGACAAAGTTCCGCCATGAATCAAACCCATACCGCCGTCAGCAAATACAGTTTCGACGATACCGTCCGCCGTTTGGAAACCGCCGTCAAAGAAAAAGGCATGACCGTGTTCGCCGTCATCGACCACCAAGCCGCCGCGCGCCAAAGCGGTTTGGACATGCAGCCCGCGAAAGTCATCGTCTTCGGCACGCCCAAAGCCGGCACGCCGCTGATGCAAAAAGACCCTGCCTTCGCCCTGCAACTGCCGTTGCGCGTCCTCGTTACCGAAACCGACGGCGCAGTCCAAGTCGTGTTCAACGACACGCGCGCGCTGATGTCGGGCAGCAAAATCGAGTTTGCCGAAGTGGAAAACACGCTCGCCAATGCTGAAAAGCTCATCCGTAAAACGGTAGCGGAATAGGGATAAGCCAAATAATTGAAAGGTCGTCTGAAACCGAAAAAAGGTTTCAGACGACCTTTTATTTTTAACAGGCTTACTATTCTTCCGAAGTGTCGAATACTTCTTCGTCCCAACTGCTTTTGAGCGCGGCGTGGATGGTGTCCATGTCGAAGCCGCGATAGGCGAGAAACCGCGCTTGTTTTTGTTTGTCTTTTAAATCGGCGGCGGGCTGTTTGAATTTTTTGCGCAACACGGCGACGGCGGTTTGCAGTTCGCACGCTTTGTCGGGCATGAATTCGCGGCTGACGGTTTCGTCTATACCTTGCTGCGCCAATGCCTGTTTCAGACGTAGGGAACCGTGCTGACGGCTTTTACTGTGGATGTAGGCTTCGGCGTAGCGTTGGTCGGATTGCCAGTTGCGTTCGGCAAATTCGTCCAACACGTTTTCCAGTTCTTCTTCGCTTTCGGCATACGGGGCGAGCTTGCGCTTGAGTCCGACACGGCTGATTTCCTGTCGGGAAAGAATGTCCATCGCGCGGGCGCGCAGGGATTTTTGGGGTTTCATGCAGAGGTCGTCTGAAAAGGTCGATTCGTAGGTCAGATTCTTGAATCTGACTTGCGGGTTGTAGGATAGTGAGGATAAAAAAACTTCATTCGGTCTTTACCTGGCAAGCCGGATTCCATTCGTAGGTCAGATTCTTGAATCTGACTTGCAGGTTGCAAGATAGTGGGAAATAAAAAACTTTCATTCCGTCATTCTCTTTGTTCGGGAATGACGAATCTTTTTATTTCCACTGTTTTATTTTCAGACGACCTTTGAAACGGAAATAAAGGTCGTCTGAAAACAAGGATACTGATTACTCGTCGTCTTCTGCTTTTTTCGGTCGCAGGTTTTCGTAAATTTCGGGCAGTGAGCCGATAATCCAATCGGGTTGGGTCGCCTTGTCTTGCGACAATAAAGTCATGTCGCCGTAGCCGAAGGTGACGCCGACGCTGAGGCAGCCGGCGGCTTTGGCGGCGAGGATGTCGTTGAGGGAGTCGCCGACCATGATCATGTTGGCGGGATCGATGCCCAAGACTTCGGCGGCGTGTTGCAGCGGCAGCGGGCTGGGTTTCTTTTCCGGCAGGCTGTCGCCGCCGAGAATCAGGCTGAAGTAGTCGGCGAGTCCGAGCTGTTTCAAGAGTTCGGCGGCGAGGATTTCGTTTTTGTTGGTGATGACCACCAGCGGGATGCCCAGCGATTTGAGCAATGCCAGCCCGGCTTCGGTTTCGGGGTAGGGGCGGGTGAAGTCGCTCAAGTGGTCGCGGTAGTATTTCATGTAGAACACGAAACCTTTTTCCCACAAATCGGGCGCGGCTTCTTGATCGCGGTCGTTGGTGATGACGCGGTGGACGAGTTTGCCGATGCCGTCGCCGACGTAACTTTCTACTGTTTTGGCGGGCAGCGGCTCCATGCCGAGATATTCGCGCATGGCTTCAGCTGCGGCGGCAAGGTCGGGGACGGAATCGCATAATGTGCCGTCCAAATCAAAGGCAGCGGCTTGGACGTGTTCGATGGCGGCGGTCATAATGTGTTTTGCTCGTGAATGACAGGGACGCGTATTTTAACATTGTTTCCCGACAGGTAGTTTTCAGATGGATTGTTAATAATATAGTTGGAGCTTGAAATGGCATTTCATTGATTTTCAGAAGCTTTGACTTTGAAAGGCAGGCTGATTCAATTTTCAGACGACTTTTTTTAAAAACAAAGGTTTTTGGGGTGTGTTCGGAAAACGGGGATGTTTTGTAAAGGGATGGGAGAAGCAGTTTGAATGTACCCTTTTGTCGTCTGAAAAATAAAACCATATATAAATTAACTAACTCTCGTTTTTGCGACTACATGCTATTACATTTCATTTGGAAATTGGTTATAGTTACAAATAGTAAAGCCTTTAAACTCCAACCCGACATAAGAAGGAAGAGAAATGTCCCAATCCGCCGCAAAAGAAACCCTTAACCCTTTCGAAATCGCCCGCAAACAGGTCAAAACCGCCTGCGACCGGCTCAATGCCGACCCTGCGGTGTATGAAATCCTGAAAAGCCCGCAACGCGTTTTGGAAGTTACCTTCCCCGTCAAACTCGACAACGGCACGGTCAAAACCTTCACCGGCTACCGTTCGCAACACAACAACGCCGTCGGCCCGTACAAAGGCGGCGTGCGCTTCCATCCCAATGTGAATTTGGACGAAGTCAAAGCCCTGTCGATTTGGATGACCATCAAATGCTGCGTTGCGGGCATTCCTTACGGCGGCGGCAAAGGCGGCATTACTTTGGATCCGCGCGATTATTCCGAAGCAGAGTTGGAACGCATTTCACGCGCTTATTCCGAAGCCATTTCCCCGCTCATCGGCGAGAAAATCGATATTCCCGCTCCCGATATGAACACCAACGGCAAAATCATGTCGTGGATGGTTGATGCCTACGAAAACGTCGTTAAAAAATCCGCGCCGGGCGTGTTTACCGGCAAACCGGTCGAATTCGGCGGCTCTTTGGCGCGTACCGAAGCGACGGGTTACGGCGTAAACTTCGCCGCCGTCCAAGCTTTGGAAAAACTCGGCAAAGACGTCAAAGGCGCGACCTACGCCATTCAGGGCTTCGGTAATGTGGGCTATCACACAGGCTATTACGCGCATCAATCCGGCGCGAAAGTCGTTGCCGTTTCCACCGTTGATGTCGCCATCTACAACGAAAACGGCTTGGATATGGAAGCCCTCTTCAAAGAGTTCCAAGAAAAAGGCTTCATTACCAACGAAGCGGGTTATGGCAAAGAAATCAGCAACGCCGAACTCTTGGCTCTGGATGTGGACGTACTCGCCCCTTGCGCGCTGGAAAACCAACTGACTTCCGAAAACGCAGGCAAAGTTCGCGCTAAAATCGTGGTCGAAGGCGCAAACGGCCCGACTACGCCCGAAGCCGATGCCATCCTGCATCAAAACGGCGTATTGGTCGTGCCCGATATTCTGGCGAACTGCGGCGGCGTGGTCGTTTCCTATTTTGAATGGGTGCAAAACCTGCAAGGCTATTACTGGGAATTTGACGAAGTTCAAGAAAAAGAAACCGTCGTCCTGCGCCGCGCGTTCCGCGATATTTGGAATCTGGCGCAAGAGTATGATGTGGACCTGCGTACCGCGTCTTACATGATGAGTATCCGCCGCGTTGAAAAAGCGATGAAGCTGCGCGGTTGGTACTGATCAAATTTTGAAGCGTTAGCTTGAGAAAAGGTCGCCTGAAAAATTTTCAGACGACCTTTTGGTTTGTGCGGCGGATAGTGCTTAAAAATGGAGCGGGCGGACGGGTGGCATTGCGGGTCGTATGCCTGCGGATAGGGGAGGCACGTCGATTGTCAGGTTTTTGTCGGAAGAGCGGGTGTGGATGTCGAGATTGACGTGCAGCGGCAAACCCGAACCGGCAGCCGGGGCGGGTTGATAGATTTTGCCGTCGAGGTTGATGCACCTGAATGGCGTTTTTTCCCTTTACTGGAGGTGAACGCCAATTTTTCCAGTGTTTTTTCTTCATCTTTATCGGCATGGGGGTAAGACAGGCAAAGTAGTGTGCTGAATCTGCGATCCTCCTGCCAAACGGTAACCCCTGCCTTTTTGATATTCTTCACAGAATAGGCAAACTTGATTTCGTAGGGATGTTTCAGTTTGGCCTTAAAGATGGGAGAGAGCTTTTCAGACGACCCTTCGTCTAACACATAGGTGTATTGATCACCGAGCATGACCCAGCCGCCTGCAGGCGCATCTTCCGTAGCAGAGCCAAGCTTTCCGAAAGAGAGGATGCTGTCGTTGCCTTTGTGGACGGAGGGTGTGCCGTCGTCTGAAAAAGCAGTGCAGCCTGCAAGAAGGAATACTGCGGATAAAAAGGGGAAGGCGTATGTTTTCATGATGTTTGTTTGGAGGTATTTAAAATCAGGCAAATGGCGGAACGCTCAATCCGAATTGTTCCAACAAACCGGCCGTTTCGTAAACGGGCAGGCCCATCACGCCGGTGAAGCTGCCTTGCAAATGCTCGACAAACACGCCGCCCAAACCCTGAATGCCATACGCGCCCGCTTTGTCCATCGGTTCGCCGCTTCGGATATAGGCGGATATTTCGTCGGCAGACAAGGTTTTGAAACGTACATCGCTTGTTTGCAAAACGCCGCGTGTCTTCCCTTGCCAATATACGCATACGGCAGTCAGCACCTGATGCGTCTGCCCCGAAAGCCGGGCGAGCATTTCGGCTGCTTGGGCTTCGGTTTCCGGTTTGCCGAGAATGTGGTTTTGATAGGCGACCGTAGTGTCGGCGGTCAGAATCGGATATTCGGGCTGCGCGTCGTGGGTGGCAAACCATTGCTCGACAGCGGCGGCATTTTTTTCCTGCGCCATACGTTGCACATAATCGGCGGCGTTTTCGTCGGAATGCGGTGTTTCGTCGATGTCGGCAGGAATGCGGATAACTTTGAATCCGAGGTTTTCGAGGATTTCGCGGCGGCGCGGGCTGCCGGAGGCTAGGTAGAGTGTGTGCATAACACTTTCTTTTTTAAAAGGATATAAGGTCGTCTGAAAATTATTTTGACTGTTTGTGTTGTCCGGACAGGCGCACATAATGCGCGGACGAGTATTTCAAAAATTCTTTTTCCTTGTCGGTCAGCGGGCGGACTTGTTTGACGGGTGAGCCGACATAGAGATAGCCACTTTCCAAACGCTTGCGTGGCGGTACCAAGCTGCCTGCGCCTATCATTACGTCGTCTTCGATGACGGTATCGTCCAGAATAATCGTACCCATACCAATTAAAACTCGGTCGCCGATACGACAGCCGTGCAGCATGACTTTGTGTCCGACGGTTACGTCTTCGCCGATGATGAGGGGCGAACCTTCGGGTTTTTCGGCGTTTTTGTGCGAAACGTGCAAGACGCTGCCGTCCTGTACGTTGCTGCGTGCGCCGATGCTGATGCTGTTCACGTCGCCGCGCAAGACGGCATACGGCCAGACGGATACGTCTTCGGCAAGCGATACTTCGCCGATGATGACCGAAGTTTCATCGATAAGGCAGGATTCGTGGATTTGCGGGGTATGGTTTAAGAATGGGCGGATGGGGTTCATGTTGTCTCTTTCTTTTTGACGGTATGGCAGGTTTCAGGCGACCTGCGGCTCGGTATGGTGGGAGTATGCCCTGTTGATGCAGGGGAAGCAAGAAAGCTATACGAACTTCCTGTAGATATGCAGTTATGAATTTGCCAATAATAATTTTTAAGGTTTGGGAATCATTTTCTGTAAATCCTGAATCATTTGTTTACCGAAGTGTTGCCGAAGGGGAGGGTTATTCGTTACTTTTTTGTATTTTTGAATAATTGAAAATCATTATCTTGCCATTTAAATTAAAATAATATATATTTTTAAAAAATATTTCATAAAATAACAAAACCCTATAGTTAGTTTTCAAACACATTTGGTGGTTTCCAATCCTACAAACCTCCGCTTCCATCCCATATCCGTTTTCAAGCCTATCCAATCCACCTTGTTTAAATAAAGGCGGCCTGAAGGTCGTCTGAAACTTTATGAAGGATATTCACATGAGCGAAACACAAGAGCTGACGTTTGCCAAGCGGCTGAAGGAGCAAACCGCACCCATTCACGACAGCGTGGACAACTTGGTCATGTCTGTCGAGCCGTTTGCCAACAAAGAGAACTACATCAAATTCTTAAAACTGCAATCCGTGTTCCACAAAGCGGTCGATCATATCTATAAAGACCCGGAGTTGAACAAAGCCATTCCCGAGCTGGAATACATGGCGCGTTACGACGCGTTAACGCAAGACTTGGCGGATTTGGGCGACAAACCTTACGAATACGGCAAACCGCTGCCGCATGAAACCGGCAATAAATCCATCGGTTGGCTGTATTGCGCCGAAGGTTCCAATTTGGGCGCGGCATTTTTGTTTAAACACGCGCAAAAGCTGGATTACACCGGCGAACACGGCGCGCGCCACCTCGCCCCCCATCCGAACGGACGCGGCAAACATTGGCGTGCCTTTGTCGAGCATCTGAATGTTTTGGGCTTAAGCCCTGAAGCCGAAGCCGAAGCGATTCAAGGTGCAAAAGATGCGTTTGCGTTCTACAAAGTCGTTTTGCGTGAAACCTTCGGTCTGCCTGAAGGTGCGGAAGCTCCGGAAGACTTTGTTCCGCAGCGTCATTAATGGTTTGAGACCTTTGCAAAAAAGCCCTTCCCCCGACAGCCAAAACCCAAACACAGGTTTTCGGCTGTCGGGGGAAGGGCTTTTTTCAAGGTCTCAGCAAGATTTCTTTATGAAGCCTGTTGCCGTCATGGCGGGCTGTTCCGCTATAATCCTTGCTTTGCAAATATCTTTAAAGAGAGGGGAGATATGAAAATCCGTACCAAAATATGCGGTATCACCCGCCCCGAGGATGCCCTTGCCGCCGCCGAAGCGGGCGCGGATGCCGTCGGGCTGGTGTTTTACGCAAAAAGCAAACGCGCGGTAACGTCGGTGCAGGCGAAGGAAATCGTGGCGGTGCTGCCGCCGTTTGTGTCGGTGGTTGCGTTGTTTGTGAACGAGCAGTCGGACGTTATCCGCGAAATCCTGCACCAAGTGCCGATAGACGTGATTCAGTTTCACGGCGATGAAGACGATGACTTCTGCCGCCAATTTGACCGTCCGTATCTCAAAGCCGTGCGCGTGCAGTCTGCCGCCGATATTCAGACGGCCTGCGCCAAGTTCCCCAACGCGCGCGCGCTGTTGTTCGACGCTTACCATCCGACCGAATACGGCGGCACGGGGCAGAGTTTTGATTGGACGCTGTTGCGCGGCAATATCGGTAAACCGTGGATTTTAGCGGGCGGGCTGACGCCCGAAAACGTCGCCGACGCGGTGAAAACCAGCGGCGCGGTGGCGGTGGATGTGTCCGGCGGCGTGGAAAGCTCGGCAGGGATTAAAGACAAGGAAAAAATAGCGGCGTTTGTGGCGGCTGCAAAGGTCGTCTGAAACTGAAAATCGGGTTTTCAGACGACCTTTGTTGATAAAGGAATGAGATGGAACGTTATGCTGTACATTTGAAACTGCTGGGGATGGCGGTGTTGTGGGGTGCGTCTTGGCCGATGGGGCGGATGCTGGGGCAGTCGCTGCCGCCGCTGACGGGCGGGGCGGTTCGGTTTGTGTTGGCTTCGGTTTTGTTGTTGGGTTGGCTGTTTGCGCGCAGCAGGTTCGCGACTTTGGCGGCTTTGTCGGCGCGGCAATGGCTGGGCTTGACGGCAGCCGCTTCCGTAGGGGTGTGCGGCTATGCGGTGTTTTTCATGCTGGGTTTGCAGGCGATGCCTGCGGGTAAGGCGGCGGTGGTTGTGGCGGTGAATCCCGTGCTGACGCTGCTGCTGGCGGCTTGGCTTTTCGGCGAGCGTTTAAACGCGAAGATTTTGGCGGGTATGCTGCTGGCGGTCAGCGGTGCCATTGTGGCGGTAACGCAAGGACAGCCCTTGACGGTGTTGTCGGGCGGCATCAAGGCGGGGGAGTGGCTGATTTTCGGCTGCGTGGTCTGCTGGGCGGCTTATACCTTAATCGGGCGTGCGGTTTTGCGCGGGATAGACGCGTTGACGGTAACGGCGGCAACTTCATTCATCGGCGCGCTGATGTTGTCAGCGGTAGCGTTGTGGACGGACGGATTGCCGTTTGAGGCAATGGCGGCGATGGATGCACGCGGTTGGACGGCATTGGCGTGGCTGGTCATCGGCGCGACGGTATTGGCCTACGCGTGGTATTTCGAAGGCGTGAAGACTTTGGGCGCAGGCAGCGCGGCGGCGTATATTACGCTCGTGCCGATTTTCGGTATGCTGTCTTCGGCTTGGGTTTTGGGCGAACCGCTGCATATTTCGCTGGTTGCGGGCTGCGCGGCAGCGGTCGGCGGCATGACGCTGATGCGTTACGGGCAGAAGGTCGTCTGAAAAGGTGGCAACCTGCTGCTTTGTGTTCAATATTTTTTATCAAGGAAATCATGATGTCCGCTCCGCTTGAAATCGAAACCCACCCTTTTCCCGCCTTGCTGCCGCCGCAGGCGACGGTGATGATGATGGGGACGTTTCCGCCCAAGGAAGACAAACGCGCGATGCAGTTTCATTATCCGAATTTCCAAAACGATATGTGGCGCGTCTACGGGCTGGTGTTTTTTAATGATGCGGCGCATTTCCAAAGGTCGTCTGAAAAAGCGTTTGATGCGGAGAAAATCAAGGCGTTTTTGCGCGAACGAGGGATTGCGTCCTGCCCGACCGTATTAAAGGCGGTGCGGGAACACGGCAATGCGTCGGACAAGTTTTTGCAAGTGGTCGAAACCGTCGATTTGGCGGCGGTGTTGGCGCAGATGCCCGACTGCCGCCATATCTGCACCACCGGCGGCAAGGCGACGGAAGTCCTGCTTGATATTCAGGGCGGCGGTATCAAAATGCCGAAAACGGGCGAAACCGTGCCGTTTCCGTTTGCCGGACGGGATTTGACCCTAACCCGCCTGCCGTCCACTTCGCGTGCTTATCCTTTGAGTTTGGCGAAAAAGGCGGCGGCGTATCGGGCGTTTTTCGAAATGGCGGGTTTGGTGTGAGGTACTTATACCGTCGTTACATCTCGCCTGCGCAAGGATGAGTTGCCGTGGGGTACATACTTGGAGGTTTTAAGATACGGATGTTTGAGAAACAGTTTCTTAAATTCAAACATGGCTTCCCGCCTGTGCGGGAATGACGGCAGGCAGAGGGTACCTTATTATTAAAGGTCAAATGAACCGTTATAGTGGATTAACTTTAAACCGGTACGG
>NZ_KV812116.1:80768-97568 GCF_001813335.1 Neisseria sp. HMSC055H02
GTCGCCTTGTCCTGATTTAAATTTAATCCAATATATCTGTATTAACGCGGCGGTATTCGGTAAAAAAGGTCGTCTGAAAACCTTGAATCTGGGTTTTCAGACGACCTTTTGTCCTGATGGGGCTGTCTTTATTTGTTGGCGTTCAGATAAAGGTTGATCAGGCGGGTGGTGGAGCTGTCGTGTTTTTGTACGCCGGTTTCGCCGGTCAGTTCGGCGAGGATGGTTTTGGCGAGCTGTTTGCCGAGTTCGACGCCCCATTGGTCGAAGCTGTTGATGCCCCAGATGATGCCTTGGACGAAGGTTTTGTGTTCGTACATGGCGATCAGGCTGCCCATGTTGCGGGGGTTGATTTTGTCCATGAGGATGAGGTTGGTCGGGCGGTTGCCTGAGAAGGTTTTGTGCGGAACCAGCTCTTCGATGCGCTCTGCTTCCATGCCTTGGGCTTTGAGTTCGGCGCGGACTTCGTCGGGGGTTTTGCCGCGCATGAAGGCTTCGGCTTGGGCGAAGACGTTGGCGAGTAGGATTTCATGGTGGCCGCGCAGGTTGCTGCGTTTTTCAAGCGAGGCGATGAGGTCGATCGGGGTAATGTGGGTGCCTTGGTGCAGCAGTTGGAAGAAGGCGTGCTGACCGTTGATGCCGGTTTCGCCCCAAATAATCGGGGAGGTTTCGTAGCCGACTGCTTTGCCGTCGAGGGTAACTTGTTTGCCGTTGCTCTCCATGTCGAGCTGCTGGATGAATTTGGGCAGGCGGTGGAGGTGTTGGTCGTAAGGCGCGATGACGTGGCTGCCGCCGCCGTAGTAGTTGATGTACCAGATGCCGATGAGGGCGAGGATGACGGGCATGTTGCGCTCGAGCGGGGTGTTGATGAAGTGTTGGTCCATCAGGTGCGCGCCGTTGAGCATTTCGATGAAGTTTTCTTCGCCCAAATAGAGCATGATGGGCAGGCCGATGGCTGACCAGAGGCTGTATCGTCCGCCGACCCAGTCCCAAAATTCGAACATGTTGGCGGTGTCGATGCCGAATTCGGCAACGGCTTTTTGGTTGGTGGAGACGGCGACGAAGTGTTTGGCGACGGCGGCTTCGTCGCCTGCGTGGTCAAGGAACCATTTGCGCGCGGTCAGGGCGTTAGTGAGGGTTTCTTGAGTGGTGAAGGTTTTAGAGGCGATGATGAAGAGGGTGGTCTCGGGGTGGACTTTGGACAATACGTCGCGCAGTTGGGAGCCGTCCACGTTGGAGACGAAGTGCATGTTGAGGCGGGGGTGTCCGAAGGGCTTGAGCGCGGTACACATCATCAGCGGGCCGAGGTCGGAGCCGCCGATGCCGATGTTGACGATGTCGGTGATGACTTGGTTGGTGTAGCCTAACCAGCTGCCGCTGCGGACTTCGTGTGCGAATTCGCCCATGCGTTGGAGGACGTGGTTGACTTTGGGCATGACGTCTTCGCCGTCAACGACGATGGGGGAGTTGGTGCGGTTGCGTAGGGCGACATGGAGGACGGCGCGGTTTTCGGTGGTGTTGATTTTTTCGCCGCGGAACATCTGCTGCATGCGTTCGGGTACGCCGGCTTCACGGGCAAGCTCGAACAACAGTGCCATGGTTTCGTCGTTGATGCGGTTTTTGGAGTAATCCAGCGTCAGTCCGCCGACTTGCAGCCAGTAGCGTTCGGCACGCTGCGGGTCTTGATCGAACATTTCGCGTATGTGTTGTTCTTTGGTTTCGTCAAAATGTATCCATAATTTTGACCAAGCCGGTAAGTCGTGAAGGTGTTTCATCGGATGCTCCTGAGGTTGGACGGTTTTGTGGGAAAACGGCCGCGAGGTCGTCTGAAACGGGAACGGGTGGGTTTCCGTTTTTAGGGTTGGGTGTGAATGCGGGGTCTGCCGTTATTTGGGTTGGGTGTCAATATTGAAGAAAAACGGCGGCACTGATTTTTTGGTCGGTATTTTCAGACGACCTTGGGATATGTCGGGTCGTCTGAAAATGTATAGTGGCTTAACTTTAAACCAGTACGGCGTTGCCTCGCCCTTATCGTACTATCTGTACTGTCTGCGGCTTCGTCGCCTTGTCCTGATTTAAATTTAATCCACTATAGTGTTTAGTCTTTGTCGTAATCGATGTGTTTGTTGTGTATGCTTTTTTTGCTTTTTTGCAGTTGCAGGCTGGCGGCATCGCCCAGGCGAAGGGCGAGTCCGATGGCGAGGATGTCGATGACGGCGAGTTGCAGCAGGCGGGACACCATGGGGGTGTAGAGTTCGGCGTTTTCCTGCGTGGCGATGCTCAATACGCAGTCGGCAAGCTGTGCCAGCGGGGAGTCGTTGCGGGTCAGGGCGATGACGGATGCGCCGTTTTCTTTGGCGATGCTGACGGCGTCTAAAAGCTCGATGGACGAGCCGGTGTTGGAAATGGCGACGACGACGTCTTGGTCGGACAGGACGGAGGCTGCCATCAGTTGGGTGTGGGTATCGACGTAGGCGACGGTGGAAATGCCGAAGCGGAAGAATTTGTGTTGCGCATCTTGGGCGACGATGCCGGAGTTGCCGACGCCGTAGAACTCGACACGGCGCGCGTGCATCAGGGTGGCGATGGCGTTTTCCAGTTCGGATTCTTTCAGGAAGCGGCGTTCGCCCAAAATGGAGGCGGCGGCGTTGCCCAATACTTTTTCGACAACGATGCTCATGTCGTCGTCGGCGTTGAGCTCTTCATGGACGTAGGGCATACCTTCGTGGCCTATGCTGGCGGACAGGGCGAGTTTGAACTCGGGCAGTCCTTTGTAGCCCAGGCTGCGGCAAAAACGGATGACGGTCGGCTGGCTGACGGATGCGCGCTCGGCGATTTCGGCGACGGCGGCATGGACAAACCATTTGGGTTCCGCCAAGGCGCATTCGGCGACCTTGCGTTCCGCGCCCGACAGGTTTGACAGTGATTCGCTGATTTTGCTTAACATAAATATGCCCTTCGGTGTATGCCGCCCCGCGGCGGGGCGGCTTGTGTGATTAAACGTTTTTCAAGTGGTTGTCGAGTGCCGCCGCTGCGCCGGTGATGCCCGGAAATTCGCTTAAGACGACATAGACGGGAATCGCGGCGAGATAGGCTTCGAAACGGCCTTTGTTTTCAAAGCGGCTGCGGAAAGGTGAGGTTTTAAAATATTCCAAAACGCGGGGGATGATGCCGCCGCACAAATACACGCCGCCGCGCGCGCCCAGCGTCAGGGCGAGGTTGGAGGCAACCGTGCCGAGCATGGCACAGAAGATGTCCAAAGTCTGACGGCAGAGCGGGGATGTGCCGCTTAAGGCTTTTTCGGTGATTTCGGACGGTTTGAGGCGGTAGTTTTTCAGTTTGTCGCGTTTGGCGAGTGCTTCGTAAATCAGGCTCAAACCTGCTCCGCTGAGGAAGCGTTCGGCGGAAACATGACCGTATTTGTTTTTCGCATACTGCCAAATCAAAACTTCCATGTCGTCAAACGGCGGGAAACTGGAATGGCCGCCTTCGCCGGCAAGCGCGACCCAGCCTGCGGGGCTGTGCACCAGTCCGCTCACGCCCAAACCGGTTCCCGGCCCGATGACGGCTTTGGGAGCGAATTCGATGGGTTTATGCCCGCCTACCTGCATCAGGTCTTTGCTTGAAGTCTGCGTTACCGCCAATGCCTGCGCGGTAAAGTCGTTCAAGAGGATGAGGGTGTCCAGCTCCAATGCCTGCCGGGTGGTTTCGATGGAAAACGCCCAGTGGTGGTTGGTCATTTGCACCCAGTCGCCCAAAATCGGGTTGGCGATGGCGAATGCGGCGTGCCGGACTTCGGCTCCGCCTGCCTGTTCCAAATAGGCTTTGGCGGCATCGACGATGGTGTCGTAGTCTTTGCACGGCAAGACTTGGGCTTTTTCAATCTGCTGCGGGGCGGTTTCGAGCGCGAAGCGGGCGTTGGTGCCGCCAATGTCAGCGACCAGGCGCGGATAGTTTTTGCCGACGGGTTGTTGAATATCAGTTTGAGTAGAAGACATGGCAGTTCACTCCTTGATGGTTCAATACCAGGCTGGTCGGATATTCCAAATCGGCGCGCGCGGCGGCTTTGTCGAAAACGGCTTTTTTCTTCGCACCCTGAATCGCCAAAAAGACGTTTTCCGTTTTGGCGATGGCACCCAAGGTCATGCTGACGCGCTCGTGCGGCGCGGTAACGGGCGTGGTGTGGATAAGGGTCGGGTCGTCTGATTCGTTGATGGCTGCCTTCAGCTGCGGCGCTTGCGGGAAAAGGGAGGCGGTATGTCCGTCGCCGCCCATGCCCAAAATCAGTACGTCAGGTTGTTTGTAATGTTTCAGCGCGTAGGCAACGACGCTGTCGGGTTGTAATTCAGTTTCAGTTTTACCCGCTTCGACAACGGGAATCCAGGTCGCTGCGGCGGCTTTGTTTTGCAGCAGGTATTCGTGCGCCAAGGCGGTATTGCTGTCGGCGTGGGTCGTCGGCACGATGCGCTCGTCAACCAAAGTAATGCCGACTTTTTGCCAGTCCAAATCTTTTTGCGACAAGGCTTGGAAGAAGGGAATCGGCGAGCGGCCGCCGGAAACCGCCAACACTGCGCTGCCTTTGTTATCCAGCGCGTTTTGCAGCGCGGCGGCGACTGCGTCTGCCAAAGCCTCTGAAGCGGCTGCTGCGTTTTCGTATTCATGCCAAACGAACATAAAAGTGTCCTTTCTCTGTTTTCAGACGACCCTTTTGTTAAGAAGGGGGCAGGAGGTCGTCTGAAAGGCAGTGTTTGTGAGCGGGAAAGTAAGTGAGAGCCTGTGTCGTTGATGGCGGCGCGAATGTCGGCGGAAACGCCTAATCTGCCGCCTTATGGTTTCAGACGACCTTTTTGAACCGATAACGCTTCAAGCAAAGGTCGTCTGAAAAGGCTTTACTGGTCTTCGTGCCACTTGTGTCCGTCGCGCGCCAACAGTTCGCGGGCGGCTTCCGGACCCCATGAATGCGCGTCGTAGCCGTGCGGCGGGGTGGTGTTGCTTGCCCAGTTTTCCAAAATCGGCATCACATATTCCCAAGCGGCTTCGAGTTCGTCGCGGCGGTTGAAGAGGGCGAGCTTGCCGTTGATGACGTCCAGCAGCAGGCGTTCGTAAGCTTCGGCGCGGCGGCCTTCGAGGACTTTTTCCAAGTCGGCTGCCAGCGGCACGATTTCGACTTTGTTGCCTGCGCCCGGCGCTTTCATCTGCGTATAGAGGCGTACGGATTCGGTCGGCTGCAATTCGATAACCAAACGGTTTGGCGCGGCTTGGCTGTTTTCAAAAATATGGTTTTGCAGCGGACGGAAGTTCAATACGATTTCCGCCACTTTGCCCGCCATGCGTTTGCCGGTACGCAGGTAGAAAGGAACGCCTTTCCAACGGTCGTTTTCGATTTCGGCTTTAATGGCGACGTAGGTTTCGGTGAAGCTGTCTTGCGGAACGTTGATTTCTTGAAGATAGCCGTTCATGCCTTTGGCGGCGGTGTATTGTCCGCGCACGACGTTTTCGTTGACGGATTCGATGGTCAGCGGTTTCAATGATTTGATGACTTTGACTTTTTCATCGCGCACTGCGTCGGCATCCAAGCTGGCGGGGGCTTCCATCGCAGTCATGCACAGCATTTGCATCAGGTGGTTTTGCACCATGTCGCGCAGCGCGCCGGTAATGTCGTAGAACTCGCCGCGCTCTTCCACGCCGAGCTGTTCGGCGATGGTCAGTTGTACGCTTTCGATGTATTTGTTGTTCCACAACGGCTCGAACATCACGTTGGCAAAACGCAGCGCCAGCAGGTTTTGCAGGCTTTCTTTGCCTAAGTAGTGGTCGATGCGGTAGATTTGGCTTTCTTTGAAGTAGCGGGCGACATCGGTATTGATTTGTTGGGAAGAGGCGAGGTCGGTACCCAGCGGTTTTTCCAAAACGACGCGCGCGTTGTCGGCGTTCAGTCCGACTTTGGCAAGGTTTTCACAGGCTTGCGCAAAGAATTTCGGCGCGGTGGAAAGATAGATGATGACGTTGTCGGTCTCTTTGCGGGCTTTGACTTTTTCGCCCAAAGCGGCAAAATCGGCTTCTTGGGTAACGTCGACTTTCAAATATTCGATGCGTTTGACGAACGATGCCCAGGCGTCGTCTGAAAAGTTTTGTTTGACATGGATTTTGGAGTTGGTTTCCACTTTTGCCAAAAAGCCCGCCGTATCCAAATCGCTGCGGCTGACACCTAAAATACGACCCTGAGGATTGAGCAACCCTGCAACGTGCGCCTGATACAGACAAGGCAGCAGCTTACGCATTGCCAAATCGCCGGTCGCGCCGAACAACACCAAATCAAAATTTGTTTGTGTACTCATCGTTTTATCTCTCGTTGAGGAAGGCCTTGTGCCGGTGCCGCCGGATGCCGTGAAAGACGGGCGGTTTCGGCAGAAAAGCAATGGAAACCAATCGCCTGCATCAAAATTTCAAAACAGGCGGGCTAATGAGTAGTAATACTACACATGGCTACACATTTTGTCTATTCTCATTTTTACAAATTATTTGACTTAGTTTAAAAGTTTGATGAGTTTGGTCTGGTAGATTTTCACAAATGACGCATATCACGATTTAAATCAAATTTCTTACATTTAGCAGATTATTTTGTAACTAAATTACAGGTTTTGTATTATAATAGCCTGCATCTAAATATAGTGGATTAAATTTAAATCAGGACAAGGCGACGAAGCCGCAGACAGTACAGATAGTACGGTAAGGCGAGGCAACGCCGTACTGGTTTAAAGTTTAATCCACTATAGTGAGGTTTTCAAACGACCCCTTGTACAGTTTGAAAGGTCGTCTGAAACGCTGAACGCCCCACACCCAATACAAAAAATCAGAAACGCGCAAACAAAAATCCCATACCACCCCTTCCGACAGGAGACCGAACATGAATCCCACTCCTATCCACCCCAAGCTCGCCGAAATCACCGAGCGCATCATCGAGCGCAGCCGTCCGACCCGCGAAAAATATCTGGCGAAAATCCGCAGCGCCAAACAAATGGGAAGGCTGGAGCGCAACCAGCTCGGTTGCAGCAACTTGGCGCACGGCTACGCCTCCATGCCCAAAAGCATCAAAATCGAAATGCTTCAGGACACCGTCCCCAACTTAGGCATCATCACCGCCTACAACGACATGGTTTCCGCACACCAGCCGTTTAAAGACTTCCCCGACCAAATCAAAGACGAAGCGCAGAAAAACGGCGCGACCGCCCAAGTTGCCGGCGGTACGCCCGCCATGTGCGACGGCATCACGCAAGGCTACGCCGGTATGGAATTGTCGCTGTTCTCCCGCGACGTGATTGCCATGAGTACCGCCATCGGCCTGTCGCACCAAATGTTCGACGGCAGCCTGTTTATGGGTGTGTGCGACAAAATCGTGCCGGGTTTGATGATTGGCGCGCTTTCGTTCGGTCATATTCCGGGCATCTTCGTCCCCGCAGGCCCTATGTCCAGCGGTATTGGCAATAAAGAAAAAGCCCGCACTCGCCAGCTTTTCGCCGAAGGCAAAGTTGGGCGTGATGCCTTGCTCGAAAGCGAAATGGGCTCCTACCACAGCCCCGGCACCTGCACTTTCTACGGTACGGCAAACTCCAACCAAATGATGATGGAAATGATGGGCGTACACCTGCCCGCCGCCGCTTTCGTTCACCCTTACACCGACCTGCGCGAAGCACTGACCCGCTACGCTGCCGGACACCTCGCACGCGGCATCAAAAACGGCACCATCAAACCCTTGGGTGAAATGTTGACCGAAAAATCGTTCATCAACGCCCTGATCGGCCTGATGGCAACCGGCGGCTCGACCAACCACACCATGCACCTCGTCGCCATGGCACGCGCCGCAGGCGTGATTTTAAACTGGGACGACTTTGACGAAATTTCTTCCATCATTCCATTGCTGATTCGTGTGTATCCAAACGGCAAAGCCGACGTGAACCACTTTACCGCAGCAGGCGGCCTGCCTTTCGTTATCCGCGAATTGCTGGACGCAGGCTTGTTGCACGACGATGTCGATACCGTCGTCGGACACGGTATGCGCCACTACACCAAAGAGCCTTTCCTCATCGACGGCAAACTCGAATGGCGCGAAGCCCCCGAAACCAGCGGCAACGACGACATCCTGCGCAAAGCCGACAACCCGTTCTCCCCGGACGGCGGCCTGCGCCTGATGAAAGGCAATATCGGACGCGGCGTGATTAAAGTGTCCGCCGTGCGCGAAGGCTGCCGCATCATCGAAGCGCCCGCCATCGTGTTCAATGACCAACGCGAAGTGTTGGCCGCATTTGAACGCGGCGAGTTGGAACGCGATTTTGTGTGCGTCGTCCGCTACCAAGGCCCGCGCGCCAACGGTATGCCTGAGTTGCACAAACTGACCCCGCCTTTGGGCATCCTGCAAGACCGCGGCTTCAAAGTGGCGCTGCTGACCGACGGCCGTATGTCCGGCGCATCCGGCAAAGTACCCGCATCCATCCACATGACGCCCGAAGCCCTGATGGGCGGCAACATCGCCAAAATCCGTACCGGCGACCTGATCCGCTTCGACTCCGTTACCGGCGAACTCAACGTCCTGATTAACGAAGCCGAATGGAACGCCCGCGAAGTCGAACACATCGACTTGAGCGCCAACCAACAAGGCTGTGGCCGCGAACTCTTCGCCAACTTCCGCAGCATGACCAGCAGCGCAGAAACCGGCGCCATGAGCTTCGGCGGCGAATTTGCCTGATGTACGTTTCAGACGACCTTTGTGAACGAAAGGTCGTCTGAAAAATTATTCAAGCCGTTTAAAACAGACGTAAGTCGGATACTCGAAATCCGACACAGCCGCCCAAGATGTCGGATTCAAGAATCCGACCTACAGCCCCAAAGGTCGTCTGAAAACTTAAAACCCCATCCCGTTTGACCTCAACAAAAACGACAACCCCATCCCACCTGGAGAATCGAAATGTCCAAACTGACCCCACGCGAAATCCTGACTGCCGGCACAGTAGACGTAGGTCGGATTCTCGAATCCGACGTTATTGTGGCATTTGTCGGATACGGGTATCCGAATATAGCCCCCAAAGGTCGTCTGAAAACTTAAAACCCCATCCCGTTTGACCTCAACAAAAACGACAACCCCATCCCACCTGGAGAATCGAAATGTCCAAACTGACCCCACGCGAAATCCTGACTGCCGGCGCAGTCGTGCCCGTCATGGCGATTGACGACTTAAGCACCGCTGTCGATTTGTCCCACGCCCTTGTCGAAGGCGGCATCCCCACCCTCGAAATCACCCTACGCACCCCCGTCGGCCTCGACGCCATCCGCCTGATTGCCAAAGAAGTGCCCAACGCCATCGTCGGCGCGGGTACGGTTACCAACCCCGAGCAGCTTAAAGCCGTTGAAGACGCAGGCGCGGTTTTCGCCATCAGCCCGGGTTTGCACGAATCCCTCGCCAAAGCCAGCCACAACAGCGGCATCCCCCTGATTCCCGGCGTTGCCACTCCGGGCGAAGTCCAACTGGCTTTGGAACACGGTATCGATACCCTCAAACTCTTCCCCGCCGAAGTCGTCGGCGGCAAAGCCATGCTCAAAGCACTCTACGGTCCTTATGCCGACGTGCGCTTCTGCCCGACTGGCGGCATCAGCCTCGCCACCGCGCCCGATTACTTGGCACTACCCAACGTCTTGTGTGTCGGCGGCTCATGGCTGACTCCGAAAGAAGCCGTTAAAAACAAAGACTGGGACGCCATCACCCGCCTCGCCAAAGAAGCAGCGGCATTGAAACCCAAAGCCTGATGCTCCCATATCCTAAAGGTCGTCTGAAACCGTTTTCTAGGGTTTCAGACGACCTTGTTCCTTCAGGCGGCGTATATTCGGACGAAATCCGCTATAATCCGTACGATTTTTTTCCATTTTCGCGGTTCGCAAACCTCCCGCGTTACCAAAACTAGGATTCACCATGCAAAACCAACAAGCCTTGGTCATCTTCTCCGGCGGCCAGGACTCCACCACCTGCCTGGTTCAGGCGATTCAAACCTACGGGCGCGAAAACGTCCAAGCCATCACTTTCCAATACGGGCAACGCCACGCCGTCGAGCTGGAACGCGCCCGCTGGATCGCGCAGGATTTAGGCGTCAAACAAACCGTACTCGACTTGAGCCTGATGCAGCAGATTACGCACAACGCCCTGATGGACGACACCGCCGCCATCGAAACCGCTTCAGACGGCCTGCCCAATACCTTCGTGGACGGACGCAACGCCCTGTTTCTACTCTACGCCGCCATCTACGCCAAAGGACAGGGCATCAGGCACATCATCGCTGGCGTGTGCGAAACCGACTTCTCCGGCTACCCCGACTGCCGCGACGTGTTCGTCAAATCCATGAACGTTACCCTCAATCTGGCGATGGACTACGCCTTTCAAATCCACACCCCGCTGATGTACCTGACCAAAGCGCAAACTTGGGCGCTGGCGGACGAAATGGGCGCGCTGGACTACATCCGCGAAGAGACACACACCTGCTACAACGGCATCGTCGGCGGCTGTCACGAATGTCCGAGCTGCGTGTTGCGCGAGCGCGGGCTGGCGGAGTATTTGGAAAATAAAAGGGTCGTCTGAAAATACAACCATCATCCGATACAAGCCTTATCATGCCCAAACTTTATATGTTCTATCTCGGCGGTAACGCAGGCCGTTCCAATATCGAAGTACACGACATTCAGTTTGCCGTGTGCGACGATTACCGCGAAGCCATCCCAGCGCTCAAAGCCGCATGGTTCGGCGATGCGGACAAAATCCACATCGACGGCTGGCAGATTGTCGAATGGGTGGACGGTTACGATGTCGATGTATCCGACCACGCCGAGCCGCAGGGGTCGTCTGAAAACGCCCCGCACCTGTATTTCGTCAATGTCGGCGGCTATCGTGCGGGGCAGCTTGCCGAGGCGCACGCTTTCGGACTGTTCGCCGCCGCCACGCCTGCCGAAGCCAAACAAAAAGCCCTGCAAACCCTGTTGACCGACCATGTTCAGCAGCATAAAGACAACTTAAAAGACGTGGACAACCTGCTCCGGCTCGACCGCATCGGAAATCACACCATCCGCCTGACCCCGAATCCGCACGGCAAGCCTGCCGAAATCGGCTTTCAGGGCTATTTACCGATTTAAAGTACCGACCATGAAAATTACCAAGATATTTACCTTCGACTCTTCACACATGCTCGACGGGCATGACGGCAAATGCCAAAACTTGCACGGGCATACCTACAAACTCGAAATCACCGTTTCAGACGAACCCATACGGGGTGGCGCGAAAGACGGCATGGTGATGGATTTCACCGACCTCAAAGCCGCCGTCAAAAAACATATCACCGACCCCTTCGACCACGCGTTTATCTACAACGGCGGGAACGAGCGCGAATGCCAAATCGCCGCGCTCTTGGAGGGCTGGAATATGAAAACCCTGTGCCTGCCTTGCCGCACTACCGCCGAAAATATGGCGGTCGAAATGTATGACCGTTTGAAAAACGCAGGGCTGAAAGTGTGCAGCGTGAAACTGTGGGAAACGCCGACATCGTGTGCGGAGTATGAAGGGGAGTAGGGAATATCTTGCACGTATCAATATAGTAAATTCAAATAAGACATGCCCAACCGCGTCATTCCCGTCTGCGCGGGAATGACGATGTGGGGCGTCCTTATTTGAATCTACTTTAAAACGGTTTTTTTCCAGTAAGGATTCCCCCCGTTTTTTCAGACGACCTTCCATATCAAATACACCCATTAAAAGGAACACCCATGAAACTTCTTCCCACCATCCTAGTCCTCCTCGTCGCGGCCGAACATTTCTACATCGCTTGGCTTGAAATGACGCAGATTCCCAGCGAAAAAGCGGCGGAAATGTTCAATCTGCCTTATGAATTTATGGAACAAAAGCGCGTGCAGACCCTGTTCAGCAACCAAGGGCTGTATAACGGCTTTCTCGGCATCGGGCTGGTGTGGTCTCAGTTTGCCGCGCCGGACAATGCCGTTTACGGCGCGACGATTCTGTTTCTCGGCTTCGTGTTGATTGCCGCCGCATGGGGCGCGTTCTCTTCCGGCAACAAAGGCATACTCGTCAAGCAAGGCCTGCCCGCGATGCTGGCGGCAGCAGCGGTGTTGGCAGTATGAAAAAAATCAGCGTCGCCCCCGAAAATCCGCAATACCGCATCGTCGAAATTTTCGAGAGCCTGCAAGGCGAGGGCTGGAACACGGGCATGCCTGCCGTTTTCCTCCGCTTGGGCAAATGCAATTTAGCGTGCGGCTGGTGTGATACCGATTATTTAAAATTCGGCATGATGAGCCTGTCTGACATCTTAGGTCGTCTGAAAACCTACACCGCCCGCAATATCATCATTACCGGCGGCGAGCCGACCATACAGCCGCATCTTGATACGCTGCTGGATGCGCTCAAAGCCGAAGGCTATTTCCTCTGTATCGAAACCAACGGACTCAAGTCCGCGCCGCCGCAAATCGACTACGTCGCCACCAGCCCCAAAGCCTGCTACGCCGACAAATACGAAACAAACTGCATCGCCGAAGCTGACGAAGTGCGGATTGTTGCCGACGGCGATGTGGTCGGATTCTGCCAAAACATGGAGCGTAAAATCCGCGCGCGTCGTTACTACCTTTCGCCCTGCGAACAAGACGGCGCGATGAACATCTACGACACCATCCGCCAAATCGGTCTCTTAAACAGCCGCCCTGATGCGCCCGTGCATTGGCAGTTGAGCGTGCAGACGCACAAATGGGCGGGGATAGAGTAGGGGAATAGTGAAGAATCAAACGCCAACCTAATACGCAAATATCACTCTTCTAAATCCTTATATTATTGAAAAAGGTCGTCTGAAAATTTTCAGACGACCTTTTTTGCGGCTGCCGGGTTTGTTTGATAAAAAATGAAAGACAGGAATCAATACAGATGGAAATGACGTATTGGAAAAGATGTAAATTATTTGATTCTTTTCCGACTGTTCAATATACTCCGACCGCTTTATTTCATCCTGTTACGGAAATTTGATAAAAATTCTCATTTTGCGATACAAAAAAAGCCATTTACTGCCGATTTGCGTAAGGAGGCTTTGAGCTCCGCCGCCATTCGGACGGCTGAATAATTAGGAGACACCATGCCATTATCTAAATTTCGTCTGGCGCGTTTGCCGGTTGCCGTTGCTGCCGCACTTTTATCCACCTATTCCTTCGGGGCAGGGGATGGGCTTGAGCAGGTTGATTTGCCTACCGTCCAAGTAAAGGGCATCGGCAAACAGACGACCAACAACTACACCATTCCCGCTTCCTCTGCTGCTACCGGCATCCGCCTGACCCAGCGCGAAACGCCGCAGTCTTTGTCCGTCGTTACCGAAAAACAAATGGACGATCAAGGTTTGGATACCTTGCAGGACGTGTTGAAACAAACACCGGGCGTGTTCCACAGCAAAATGGGCAACAACGTCTCCGGCCACAGCGAGTTTATTTCGCGCAGTCAGGCGATTGACAGCATTTCCGTGGACGGCGCGCCCAAATTCCTTTACGACAGTAAAGCCATCCGCCGCGGCACCAACAATCTGGACAGCGCATTGTACGAACAAGTCGTCGTCGTACGCGGCGCAAGCGGTTTGTCCAACGGCGGTATGGGTGAACCGGGCGGTACGGTTGCTTTGGAACGCAAAAAACCGACTGCCAAACCAGCCGTCAGCGTGGAAGCCGGTGTGGGGTCTTGGAAACACTACCGCTTCGTCCTTGATGCCAATCACCCTCTGAATGCCGACAATACCTTGCGCGGCCGCGCCATTTTGGTTAGTGACCACGGCGGCGATTACTTGCCGAACACTTCGCGCCACAATCACACTTTCTACGGCATTCTGTCTTACGACCTCACGCCGCAAACCCACTGGCGCCTCGGTACGGAAATACACCGTTTCCGCAATACCGGCAGCTCGCCTTTCAGCTATCTGACCGTAGCGGGAAACCCTAGAAACAATCAACCTTTCAAACCGTTTGCAGCCTCACCGCGCAGTAATTCCTCGGCAAAATGGGCTTACGGTAAAGAAAACAGTGCGGAAATCTTCACCTCTATCAATCATGAATTTGAAAACGGTTGGGCTCTGAACGGCAACTACAGCCATACTTATGGGAAAAGTGATGCAGTTTCCGGCATGGCCGGTCCTTTTACCATTTATCCGGACTATTCCGCTGTATTTGTTGCCGAGCGCGACCAAGCCAAGTACACCGACCAAGATTTTTCTCTGAATTTGGACGGCGATTACCCGCTTTTGGGACGCAAACATGAATTCAATGCCGGCATCAGCTATCAGTACGATAAGGAAACTCCTTCATATTACGAAGAAAATGAAGATGGGATTGTCCCTGATTTGCGCCTTTTTGACGGAAATTTCACAAAACCGGCCATACCCTACATTCGCGACGGCTTTGCCCATATGAAAAACCTCTCTGTTTACGGTTCGACCCGTTTCAAACTGACCGACAGGCTGGCATTGATAGGCGGCGGACGGTTTGTCGATTGGCAATACCGCTACAGTTCCGATCGCAACCATTTTGCCGACAGCAGGCATAAAAACAAGGTATTTATCCCCTATTTGGGCGCAAGTTATGATTTAAACGACAATCTGACAGCCTACACCTCCTATACCACCATATTCCGCCCGCAACCGCGCTATTTGGATCGAAACGGCAAACCGCTCGAACCGCAACGCGGCAAAACATATGAACTCGGCTTAAAAGCCTCGTGGTTTGAAGACCGTTTGAACGCTTCTGCGGCTGCATTTATCAATAAACGCGACCATTTGGGGAAAGAAATTCGTGATGATGAACATCAACGTATTTACTATGAATCTGTTAACAACACAACGACCAAAGGCGTAGAATTGTCCGTCGGCGGACGCTTGAGCGACAAATGGCTGATCAATGCTTCTTATGCGTACTCCAAACTCAAAAACGATGCGGGCAATTTGGTCAACCCTTCTTATCCTACCCACCTTTTCAAACTCTTTACTGCGTATGACGTTACCGACCGCCTAAACTTGGGTGCAAACGTCAACTGGCAAAGCGGTACAAACGCAGTATCTGATGAATACCAGCCCCTTACCGCTGCCGGTAAAGAAGCCTTGACCCAACGCCCATACGCTACGCTGGACTTGACCGCGCATTACAAAATCGGCAAATCCACCCAAATCGGTTTGGACTTTGAAAACGTGTTCAACAAACGCTACCGCACCATGCTCGACATCCACGTTTACGGCACGCCGCGCAGCCTGACCGCTACGTTGAAACACACGTTCTAAAGCAGGCAGAAGAAAAGGTCGTCTGAAAATCTCGGTTTGAGGTTTTCAGACGACCTTTGTGTTTTTATAGCGAGCATACTTAACTTTAAATACGGTATGTCATCAAATTCCGTCATTCCCGCGTAGGCGGGAATCCATTGTAAAACTTGAGAAACCTTGATTTGAAAAACAGTTTCTGAATTTCAAAAATGGATTCATGCCTGCGCAGGAATAACGATAACCGATAAGTTGTGTATCGAAAAAAGTTATTTAGCTATATCAGTCCGCTAGTCGTTTACAGGTTGGGATTGACGATGATTTTAACGGCGGATTCGTTGTTGTGAATCAGACGCTCGAAGCCTTCGGAAATCAGCTCGTCCAGCTTGATACGCTGGGTGATGAAAGGTTCGAGGTTGATTTTGCCTTCTTCCACCAGTTTGATGGTTTCGGCATGGTCGTTGCAGTAGGCGATGGTGCCGCGCACGTCCAGCTCTTTCATCACGACGCTGTGGACGTTGATGGTGGCGGGGTGGCTCCAAATGGATACGATGACGACCTTCGCGGTTGGGCGGCAGGCTTCGACCATGGTGTCCAGCACTTTGTTGACGCTGGTGCATTCGAATGCGACATCCACGCCTTCGCCGTTGGTCAGTTTTTTCACTTCTTCGACGACATCGACTTCAGACGGGTCGAGGATGTAGTCGGCAACGCCGGATTCGCGGGCTTTGTCTTTGCGCGCTTTGCTCAATTCGGTGATGATGACTTTGATGCCTTTGGCTTTCAATACGGCGGCAAGCAGTAAACCGATCGGACCTGCACCGCCGACCAATGCGACGTCGCCTGCTTTCGCGCCGCTGCGGACGTAGGCGTGATGGCCGACGGACAGAGGCTCAATCAAAGCGGCTTGGTCTAACGGGATTTTGTCGGAAATCGGATGCACCCAGCGGCGTTTGACGGCGATTTTTTCGGCAAGGCCGCCACCGCAGCCGCCCAAGCCGATGAAGTTCATGTCTTTGGAGAGGTGGTAGTTGCTGCCTTCGCCGGTCGGTACGTCATCGCGGATGATGTAGGGTTCGACCACGACGTGTTGTCCGACTTTGAGGTCGTCCACGCCTTCGCCGACGGCATAAACCACGCCGGAGAACTCGTGTCCCATCGTTACGGGCGCTGACTCGCCGGAAATCGGGTGCGGATGGCCGCAGGGCGGAATGAAAATCGGGCCTTCCATGAATTCGTGCAGGTCGGTACCGCAGATGCCACACCAAGCAACATTGATGCCGACGGTGCCGGGGGCGACGGTCGGTTCGGGGATGTCTTCGATGCGGATGTCGCCTTTATCGTAAAAACGTGCTGCTTTCATTGTAACGCTCCTTGTTTTGAGGTTGAAAAGAAAGGTCGTCTGAAAGGTAGGACGGCTTTTCGGGGAAGGGTAGGTGTGCGCTTGAATGACGACAGTTTTTATTATAGTGGATTAACTTTAAACCAGTAC